>JAKDLE010000170.1 GCA_030453005.1 Pseudonocardia sp.
CGCTCGCCGTGGTGCCGCTCGTGCCCTGCCCCCACCCGGTGAGGACGGCGCGCGAGTGCAGCGCACGACGAGCCCGGGCCAGCGACCCGAGGACCACGGCGATCGCGCCGGTCGACTCCGCGGGCAGCATGAGCTCCCGGAGCGGTCCGTTGACCGGTGCCGACGCGAGCACGTCCGCCGCGGTAACGCGGGCGGCGCGCAGCGCGCGCGGCCCGGCCGCGCCCCGGTTGATCTCCGCCGCCGCGATCTCGGCCAGCTCCTCCTCGGTCAGCTCACCGGAGTCGACGACGCGGCCTGCGTGCAGACCGAGGACGGTCTCCGCGGACAGCCCGACGGGTCGGTCGAAGTGGGGCTCGAAGCCGAGGTTGGAGATCTGCTGCAGGAAGGCGCGGCGGTCCGGCGCGGAGACCTCCGGGTTGTACACGCCGACGGCAACGGCCAGGTCCGCGTCACCCGCGGCGATCGCCTGGGCCGCGGCGATGATCGCCTGACCGGCGTCGCCCTCGATCCGGTAGGACTGCGCGAGGTAGCCGCCCGACGCGGCGTTGGTGAGACCGCTGGAGATGCTGCGGCCGTCGTAGACGTCCAGCGACGCCGTGACCGACAGCCCCAGCTCCTGCTTGCGGACCCCGGCCTCGCGCAACGCCCGCGACACGGCGTCGAACACCAGCTCGTCGAGCACCGCGTCCGACTCCGCGACCAGGGGCGTGGCCGCGATGCCGAGGACCGGGACCGGGTCCTGCGACGCCGCGGACGGGTTCAGCCCGCTCACATCGACACACCCCCGTCGACCGGCAGCACGACGCCGGTGACGTACGCGGCCTGCTCGGAGGCGAGGAACCCCACCGCGGGCGCCATCTCCGCCGGCTCGGCGAACCGGCCCAGCGGCACCGTGGCCGTCATCTCGGCCAGGCGGTCCGCGGGGATGGCGGCGACCATCGCCGTCGAGGCGTTGGGCGAGATCGCGTTGACCGTGATCCCGAAGCGGGCGACCTCCTTGGCCACCGTCTTGGTGAAGGCGATGATGCCGCCCTTCGCCGCCGCGTAGTTGGCCTGGCCCACGTTGCCGTGCATCCCGGTGTAGCTCGTGACGTTGACGATCCGACCCGATCCCGCCCTGCGCATGTGCGGGACGACCGCGCGGGTCACCGCGAACGTGCCGCCGAGGTGCACGTCGAGCACCGACCTCCACTGCTCGTCGGTCATCTTCCAGACGACGGTGTCGCGGGTGATGCCGGCGTTGCTCACCGCCACGTCGATCCCGCCGGCCCATCCGGCGATCTCGTCGACGGCCGCGGTGACGGCCGCGGAGTCGGACACGTCCAGCGCGAAGGTGCGTACCGCGTCGTGTCCGTCCCAGGCCTTCTTCAGCGCGTCGGAGTCGCGGTCGAGGACCGCGACCTTCGCGCCCGCGTCGACGAAGTACCTCGCCAGTTCGAACCCGATCCCCTGAGCGCCGCCGGTGACCAGCACGGCGGACCCGGAGAAGTCCGCGACGAGCCTGCCCGCGGCCATCAGAGCCGCTCGATGATCGTTGCGTTGGCCATGCCGCCGCCCTCGCACATGGTCTGCAGCCCGTAGCGGCCGCCCGTGGCCTCGAGATGGTTGACCATGGTGGCCAGCAGCCGCACACCCGACGCACCCAGCGCGTGGCCCAGTGCGATCGCCCCGCCGCGCGGGTTGAGCTTCTCGGGATCGGCCTGCAGCTCGTGCTGCCAGGCGAGCGGCACCGGGGCGAACGCCTCGTTGACCTCGTACGTGTCGATGTCCTCGATCGACATCCCGGCACGGGCGAGCACCTTCTGGGTCGCCGGGATGACGCCGGTCAGCATGAACAGCGGGTCGCTGCCGGTGACGGCGAACTCGTGGAACCGGGCACGGGGCCGCAGGCCGAGTTGCTGCGCGCGCTCCTCACTCATGATCAGCACGGCGGAGGCGGCGTCGGTCAGCGGCGACGAGTTGCCCGGCGTGATGCTCCAGTCGATCTCGGGGAAGCGCTGCCCGAGCGCCTCGTCGGCGAACGAGGGCTTCAGGCCAGCCAGGCCCTCGGCGGTCGTCGACGCCCGGACGGTCTGGTCGGTGTCGTGGACCTGCCCGTCGACGGTGATCGGCACGATCTCGTTCCCGAACGCCCCCTCGGCGGCGAAGGCGGCCGCGCGGGCGTGCGACCGCGCCGAGTAGGCGTCGAGCGCCTCGCGGTCGAGCTTCCACTTCGCGGCGATCAGCTCGGCCGACACGCCCTGCCCGACCAGCCCTTCGGGGTAGCGCGCCTCCAGCGGAGCGGTCGGGTGCTGGTCGACCGAGCTGTAGCCCATCGGTACCCGGCTCATGGACTCGACGCCGCAGGCCAGGACGATGTCGTAGGCCCCGGCCAGGACGCCCTGGGCCGCGAAGTGCACGGCCTGTTGGCTCGACCCGCACTGCCGGTCGACCGTGGTGCCGGGGACCGACTCCGGGATGCCGGCGGTGAGGACGGCGTTGCGGGCGATGTTGAGGGTCTGCTCGCCGGCCTGCGACACACAGCCAGCGATGACGTCATCTATGGTGGCCGGGTCGATCCCGGTGCGCTCCAGCAGAGCGCGGAGGGTGTCGGCGAGCAGGCTCACCGGGTGCACGCCCGAGAGCGCGCCCCCCGGCTTGCCCTTGCCCGATGCCGTACGGACGACGTCGACGATCACTGCTGACCTCATGTGGCCGTTGCTCCCGTTCGTGAGGGTGGAGGCCCAGGGGGCTCTCCGGTCCTGTACGACGCTAGGAGATCCGGCCCGCCCGGGGTTGTCGCAAGGCGCTACACGGCCGGGTTCCTGTCGGGCCCCGGCCGCGTGCAGGTCACTCCGGCGGGCCCGGTTGAAGGTCGCGACCAGGTGCTGCTGTCGTGGAGGTTATTGCCGGGGAGACGTCGGCGCCATGGATCCCAGCGAGGTGGGTCTGCGCACCTCGCCTGTCGTGGGCCCTTGGCCGACAACGAGAGCACGAGCTCAACTGGCGAGGCGGCACCCGCGTTCGGCGACGATCTTCGCCTCGAAAGATCGTGTCGCTCCGGCCGATGCCCATCGTCTTCGGCGCCACCCCGACCGGGCCCCAGCCCAGGACACGAACTTCACGAGCGGACGCGGCCCCAGCCCGGCGGCCGTCTACGGGCTGGTGACCACACAGGTCGTCGCGCCGTCATTCTGCCCGGAGGCGTTGCCAGCCGTGACGGTCGCGTCCGCATCGTCGCTGCCCATGATCGGACGCAGCTTGGCCAGCACCTCGACGATGGAGCCCGGGCGGATGTGCTCGTCGCGGTCGACGACCGTGTCGCCGCAGCGGCCCGCTGGTGGCTGCGCACCGCGTACTCGTCCTGCTCCCCACGCGCGATCGAGTACTCCCGGCGCAGGTTCCGCCGTCCCGATCATGCCGCCGGGTACCGGGAAGGCGACCCCGCTCGCGGTGACCCGCTCGCGTGCCAGCGAGTCGTGCAGCAGCATCCCGGGCGCGGCCGTCGCGCCCCCAGCGCACGAAGTCGAGTAGAACGACGCGTTCGACATCGACTCGGTACCGCCGGTCAGGACGACCTCGGCGGCGCCGGTCTGCACCTGCATCGCCGCGTACAGCAGCACGGCCTGCAGCCCGGACCCGCAGCGCCGGTCGACCTGGATACCACCGGTCGTGATCGATAGGCCGGCGGCGACGCACCCGATCGCAGGGGCGTCCATCATCGGGTAGCAGTGGCTGAGCACGACGTCGTCCACCGCCTCGCCGGCCAGCCACCTACGTTTCCTCCACCGACTCCGCTGAGCATCCCGCGGTCGTCGCCGACGGCGCGCTGCACGGGTTGCGCGACACCGAGCGCCTGGTCGACCTGCTCGGGGACCGCGGCGACCGGCTGGCCGCCGCCGCGGAGCGGGCGAATCGCCGACCCGCTCGACGTCGTGCCGGAGGCCGAGGCGGTGCTGCGGGCCCCGATCCCGGCGCCACCACGAGTGATGAAGATCCGGCCGGCGAGGTAGACCTCGAGGGCGTCCACAGTCGGGGATGCCAGCGCGGCGGTCGCGCTGCGGCCACCTTTCCGGCGGAGCCGCAGCACCCGATGGCCCCGCTCGTGACCGAGGTGCTCGACATCGCGGGAGAGAGCGTCGCGGCACGACCACGGCGTCAACATGTAAGTTGACATGGAGGGACTGACGAAGCAGACGATCCTCAATCACGCTAGTTGCTCACGCAAGCACCCGCAGGTTCCCGCAGGTTCCCGCTCTGCGCTCACGCGCGCTGTTCCAGGCCGCCGAGGAGCGTCTCGGCGTAGGCGGACCCGATCTCCGCGGCGGGCACCGTGCACTCGGTGGGGTTGAACCACCGGTTGGACCACGCCACCATCCCGATGATCCCGTACGCCACCACCCAGGCCTGGGTCTCGGTGCGCAGTGTGCCCTCGTCGATGCCCGCCTGCACGATCGCGACCACCGCGTTCTCGTAGCGCTTGTTGTGCCTGCGCATCTCCCGGGCCCACGGCGAGCGGTCGCGCGAGTCGTGGCCGAGGTTCTCCTGGATGTAGACGTAGAGGAACGGGTAGGCCTCCGCATAGCTGACCATGAGCTCGGTGACCAGCCGCCGCAGCTTCTCCGGGGCCCGGCCGGGACCGGCGAGGATCTGCTCGGCCGTGTCGGCGTTGGTGCCCACGGCGCCGCCCACGACCTCGTGGAACAGCTCCTCCTTGCTGCCGATGTAGTAGTACAGCGACGCGCGGTCCATGTTCATGGCCTCGGCCACGTCGCTGAGCTTGGTGCCGCGGTAGCCGTTGCTCTTGAACATCGCCGCGGCGGCCGTGACGATCTCCGCCCGGCGTTCCCGGTAGGCCGCGCCGCCCTCGTCCCGGGCGGCCGCGCGCCGCCTGCCGATACCGCTCGTCATCCCACGAGTATGGCGTGCTCCCCCGGCCTCGGGCAGGATCGCCCTCGTCAACACCGAGGTTGCCCCAGGGTAGGAGGCTCATATGGACCCACGGCTGCGCGAGATCAGCGACGGTGTGTACGCCCACATCCAGCCCGACGGGAGCTGGTGGATCAACAACTCGGGGCTGCTCGTGGGTCGCCGCGGCGCCACCGTGATCGACGCGTGCGCCACCGAGCGGCGCACCCGCGCGTTCCTCGCCCTGATCGCGGGTGTCACCGACCGGCCGGTGCGCACCCTGGTCAACACCCACCACCACGGCGACCACACCCACGGCAACCACCTGTTCGCAGGCGCCACCGTCGTCGCGCACGAGCGCACCCGTGAGGAGGTCGTCGCGGCCGGGCAGCCGAACTGGCCGGGAATCTGGACCCCCGTCGACTGGGGCGAGATCGAGATCGCCCCGCCGTTCCTGACCTACACCGACATGGTCACATTGTGGGTGGACGAGCTGCGCTGCGAGGTCCGCCACGTCGGCGGCGCGGCACACACCACCAACGACTCGATCGTCTGGATCCCCGAGCGGTCGACCCTGTTCGCGGGCGACCTGCTCTTCCACGGCGGCACCCCGTTCCTGGTCATGGGGTCGGTCGCGGGGTCGATCCGGGTGTGCACCGAGGTCCTCGCGCCCCTGGGCGCCGAGACGATCGTGCCCGGCCACGGCGAGGTCGCCGGGCCGGGGCTCATCGACGACGTGCTCGGCTACCTCCACTTCGTCACCGAGGTGGCCCGCCGCGGCCACGCCGCCGGACTCTCCCCGTTGGACTGCGCCCGGGAGACCGACCTCGGGCCCTACGCCGACTGGCTCGACGCCGAACGGATCGTGGGCAACCTGCACCGCGCCTACGCCGAGATCGACGGTGCGGAGCCGGGCGCGCGCATCGACGTCCCGGGGGCCATGCGCGACATGGTCGCCTACAACGGCGGGCAGCCGTTGAGCTGCTTCGCCTGATCGAGCGCACGGGGTGCACCCGGGCGGCGCGCGGCCCGGGTGAGCGCCCGGGCCAGCCCCTCAGGGGTGCAGAGCTCGCGCCGCAGCGCCTGGTCGGTGATCGCGACGGTCGCCGCCTCCCGCACGTCCGCGGGTGTCGCCACATGCGCGGAGCACGCACGGGGCGCACCGGGCTACGGCCAGTAGGGCTCGCGGAGGACCTTCTTGAGGATCTTGCCGCTGGCGTTGCGGGGCAGGGACTCGACGAAGTCGACACTCGTCGGGCACTTGTAGCGGGCGAGGCGGGTGCGGGCGTGGGCGATGACGTCCTCGGCTGTGGGGTCTGCGCCGGGCACGGGGACGACCACGGCCTTCACCGTCTCCCCCCAGCGCGGGCTGGGCACGCCGATCACGGCCACGTCGGCCACGCCGGGGGCGCCCGCGACCGCGTTCTCGACCTCGGCCGGGAAGATGTTCTCCCCGCCCGAGATGATCATGTCCTTGATCCGGTCGTGGAGGAACAGGTAGCCCTCGGCGTCGGTGTAGGCGGCGTCGCCGGTGCGCAGCCAGCCGTCGGCGGCCAGGGTCGAGGCGGTCTCCTCCGGCCGGGTCCAGTAGCCGACGGTGTTCTGCCCCCACCGGACCCG
>JAKDLE010000171.1 GCA_030453005.1 Pseudonocardia sp.
ACGGTGGTCCTGGGCCCGACGGCCCCCGACCACCCCGCGCTCCGTCACCCGACGGGCGGGCGCCCTACCACTCCGGCGACATGCCCCTGCTCACCCACGAGGAGACCGGGAGTGAGTCCGTTGCCCGCACGAACGCCGTCGCGATGGCCGAGCTTCCCCCCGGCGACCCCCACGATCGCGATACCCGGGCCGACCGCATGAGCGCCTGGCGCCGCGTGCGCCGCGCGCTCTACGTCCTACTCGGGCTCGTCGTGCTCGGCCCGGTTCTCGCGTTCGTCGTGGGCTGGTTCGTGTTCGAGGTGCCCACGTCCGAGGAGGTGGCCGTCGAACAGGTCTCGCGCTACACATTCGCCGACGGCTCCGACCTCGCCACCGTGCGACCCGACGGCGTCAACCGCCAGGTCGTGCGGCTCGCCGACATCCCCCTGCACGTCCGCGAGGCCGTGTTGGCCGCGGAGAACCGCTCCTTCTACACCGACCCGGGCTTCGACATCACCGGCATCATGCGCGCGGCGTACAACCAGCTCACCGGCGGCGTCGGCGGCGGGTCCACGATCACCCAGCAGTACGTCAAGGTCGTCACCGGCAACGACGACTTCACGCTGGTGCGCAAATACAAGGAGGTCGTGCTCGCGGTGAAGATCTCCCGTGAGCAGACCAAGGACGAGATCCTCGAGAACTACCTCAACGTCATCTACATGGGACGCGGCGCCTACGGCATCCAGGCGGCGAGCCAGGCGTTCTTCGCGAAGGACGTCGGTGAGCTGACGGTCTCCGAGGGCGCGATGCTCGCCGGGATGATCCAGGCCCCGTCCCGCTGGGATCCCGCCGAGGACCTGGAGGGCTCGCAACGACGCTGGACCTACGTGCTGGACCAGATGCGGGACGCCGGGTTCATCACCCCCACGCAGCGCGCCGCCGAGGTGTTCCCCACCAACTGGCTGAAGGAGGCGCCGCCGGTCGAGGGCATCCCGGCGGACGCCCGCGCGCACATCTACAAGCTGGCCCGCGACGAGGTCCTCGCCCGCGGCATCGTGTCCGAGGACGAGCTCGACACCGCGGGCCTGACGGTCACCACCACCGTCGACCCGGCGCGCCAGCGCGAGGCGGCCGACGCCGTCAACACGGAGATGGAACGGCAGCCCGAGAGCCTGCGCAGCGCGCTGGCCTCCATCGACCCGCGCACCGGCGCGATCGTCGCCTACTTCGGCGGACCCAACGGGCAGGGCATCGACTACGCGCAGGCGCTGCGGCAGCCCGGGTCCTCGTTCAAGCCGTTCGTACTGGCCGCCGCGATGATGGCCGACCCGGAGCTCGGTCTGGGCTCCACCTACAACGGCACCTCGGGGCAGGAGTTCGCGGGCACCGTCGTCCGCAACTCGGAGGGCTTCGACTGCGTCAGCTGCACGGTGAAGACGGCCATGACGCGCTCGATCAACACGATCTTCTACCAGCTCGGCCTGGAGGCCGGCCCGCAGCGGGTCATCGACGCCGCGCACGCCGCAGGCATCCCGGAGGACCTGGTCACCGACCCCAGGGGCGGCATCGCGCTGGGCGACCAGGAGGTCCACCCGATCGACATGGCCTCGGCGTACGCCACGTTCGCCGCAGGCGGCACCTACCGCGAGCCCTACGTGGTCTCCCGGGTCACCGCCGCCGACGGCCGGGTGCTCTACGAACGCGAGGAGGACCCTGGTACGCCGAACGCCATCCCCCAGCAGGTGGCGCGCAACGTCACCGAGTCGATGCTCGACGTGGCCGACGTCGCCGGGATCGCGCTGGCGGGTGGCCGCCCGGTCGCAGGCAAGACCGGCACGGTGCAGGCGGCGCAGGACGGGCAGAACAAGGACGCGTGGATGGTCGGGTACACCCCGTCGCTGTCCACGGCCGTGTGGGTGGGCTCCGACATGAGCGACCCCATCAAGAATGCACAGGGCAGGCCGATCTACGGGAGCGGGGTGCCCGGCTCGATCTGGCAGGCCTTCATGAACGATGCGCTGCAGGGCACCGAGCACGAGGAGTTCCCGGAGTTCGAGCCGCTCGGCCGCCCGCCTGCGGCCGAGTTCGCGAGCTCGAACAGCTCCGACGGCTCGGAGTCCACCGAGCGGAACGGCGACGGGAACGGCGGCGACGACCGGGACGACCGCGAGAACCGGGACAACGCCGACGAGAACGGGACCGACGGGGACAACGGCAACGGGACCGACGGCAACGGAGCCGACGGGGACGGGAACGGGGACCCGAACAATGGGGACGAGAACCCGAACGGCGGCGACAACGGCCGAGACGACCGCGGCGACAACGGCGGCGACGGCTCCGGAGACAACAGCGGCGACAGCAGCCGAGACGGCGGCGACAACGGCGACGGCTCCGGAGACAACACCGACGGCGGCGACCCGGACTCCGGAGAGTGACGAGGCCCGGCCCCGCGACTGATCCGCGCGGCGTCGGGACGCAGGGCCCGGCCGCCCCATCCTGCCGCGTGGTCCCGAGCTGGTCGGAGCCGCTCGTCGCTGCGGCGAGCCGGATGGTCGGGGGGCCGCTCGGGCGGCACTCCCTCGTGGGGCGCGCCCGGTTCTGGACACCGCTGCGGGTGGTGCTGTTGATGGCCGTGGCGGTGCTCGCCCTCGGTTGGCTGGGCAAGGCGGCCTGCCTGCAGCAGTACACCACCGACGACGGCACACTCGCCCTCGACTGGCGCGACGGGCGCCAGTACGTCGCGATGTGCTACTCCGACACCGTCCCGCTCTACTCGATCGAGAACCTCGACGACCCGACAGCCCTGCCGTACCGCGACCCGTGGATCGACAACCCCGGCGAGCCCGACGAGGCCGTGCGGTACATGGAGTACCCCGTGCTCAGCGGCTTCCACCAGTGGGCCGCCGCGCGGGTGGCGGACGCGTGGCTGGCCCTGGCCGCACAGGTGAGCTGGCTGCCCTCGGCCCTGCCGGTGGTCGTCTACTTCGACATCTCCGCCGCGTGGCTCGCCCTCGCCTGGTTGGCGACCGTGTGGGCCGTGCACGGCCTGCGTCCCTCGCGGCCGTGGGACGCGGCGCTGGTGGCGCTCTCCCCGCTGGTGGCGGTGCACGTGTTCACGAACTTCGACGCCCTGGCCGTCGTGTGTGCCACCACCGGGATGCTCGCGCTGGCCCGGAGGCGGCCCGTGCTCGCCGGGGTGCTGCTCGGGATCGGCGGCGGGTTCAAGTTCTACCCGCTGCTGCTGCTCGGGCCGGTGCTGCTGGTCGGGTTGCGCCGCTGGATGGACCGGGGCCGCGACGGGGCCGCCCTCTCGGCGCCGCTGCGGACGATCGGCGCCGCCGTGACCACCGTCGTGGCCGTCAACCTCCCCGTGGCGCTGGCCTGGCCCACCGGCTGGTGGGAGTTCTTCCGGCTCAACCGGTCCCGGCCCGCCGACCCCGACTCGATCTACTTCGTCGTCAGCTACTTCAGCGGCTGGGCCGGCTTCGACGGCGAACTCGCGCCCGGGCAGCCACCCGCGGTGCTCAACCTCGTCACGCTCGTGCTCTTCGCCCTGTGCTGCGCCGCGATCGCGGTGCTGGCGTGGACGGCGCCCCGACCCCCGCGGCTCGCGTCACTGGCGTTCCTCGTGGTGGCGGCGTTCCTACTGGTCAACAAGGTGTGGAGCCCGCAGTACTCGCTGTGGCTGGTGCCGCTGGCGGTGCTGGCCCTGCCGCGGATGCGGGTTCTGCTGGCCTGGATGTTCGTCGACGCGCTCGTGTGGGCGCCGCGGATGTACTACTACCTCACCCCCGACGAGATGGGCCTGCCCCCCGACTGGTTCCTGGGCGCCGTCCTGCTGCGGGACGCCGCCGTGGTCGGGCTGTGCGCTCTCGTCGTCGCCTCGGTGCTGCGCCCCGGCACCGACCCGGTCCGCGCGATCGGCCTCGACGACCCCGACTGGCCCGCGTCGACCTCCGCGGTCGCGACGGGCAGGATCGGGGGATGGTCACCCGAACCGACGTCCTCGCCGCCCTCGACGGCTTCGTCCGGGTGGCCGCCGACCGCCCGGACCTGAAGACCGCCGCGGTGGCCATCACGCTCGTCGGGGGCCCCGATGGGCTCGCCTTCCTGCTCACCCGGCGGGCCGCGGCGATGCGGCGGCACGCAGGCCAGTGGGCGTTGCCCGGGGGGCGCGCCGACCCGGGCGAGAGCGCCCCCGAGGCGGCTCGCCGCGAGCTCGGCGAGGAGTTGGGGCTGCACCTCGGCGCCGACGCCGAGCTGGGGCTGCTCGACGACTACGCGACACGCTCCGGTTACGTCATCACGCCGGTGGTGCTGTGGGCGGGAGCCGCCACGGACCTCGCGCCCAACCCGGAGGAGGTGGGCGAGGTGCACCGGGTGCCGCTCGCCCACATCGACGTGGAGCCGCGTTTCCTGGCCATCCCCGAGTCCGACGCCCCGGTGATCCAGCTGCCGCTGTTCGGCCGGTACCTGCACGCCCCGACCGGGGCGGTGCTGCACCAGTTCCGGGAGGTGGTGCTGCACGGGCGGCACACCCGGGTGGCGCACCTGGAGCAGCCGGTGTTCGCCTGGCGCTAGTGTCCCCCGCCAGTGGTCCGAGCCGATACGCACCACCGAGCCGATGATCGTCGTCAGCGGTGCCAGGGCGACGCGGATGTCGCCCTCGCACCACTGACGCTGATCTTGTGCCCACAGTGCGTATGGGTGCGCAGAGCACGGCGCGCGACTCTACGAGAGACGCCCGCGGAGGAAGGCGATGTCGGCGGGCTGCCCCTCCGCCGGAGTCTCCACGATCACCGGGGCGTCCGCGGCCGCGCACACGGCGGCCAGCGCCTCGGGGTCGATGGTGCCGGAGTCGATGTTGGCGTGGCGGTCACGCGCCGAGCCGAACTCGTCACGGGAGTTGTTGAGGTGCACCAGGTCGATCCGGCCGGTGATCGCCCTCGCCCGCTCGACGACACCGACGAGTTCCTCACCCCCGGCGTGCGCGTGGCAGGTGTCGAGGCAGAAGCCTGCGCCGAACTCGCCGACGGCGTCCCACAGCCGCCCCAGCGCGTCGAACCGGCGGGCCATCGCGTTGTCGCCGCCCGCGGTGTTCTCGATCAGGATGGGCACCGCGAACCCGCCCGCGTCGGCCTGGCGCGCGAAGAACTTGCGCCAGTTGTCCACCCCCGTCACCGCATCCTCGCCCTGCGTGACGTGCCCACCGTGCACCACCAACCCGATCGCCCCGACCTCGGCGGCCGCCTCGGCGTGCTGCACGACCAGCTTGCGGGACGGGATGCGGATGCGGTTGTTCAGCGAGGCGAGGTTGACGACGTAGGGAGAGTGCACCACCACCGCGACGTCACCTCCGCGCAGCTGCTCCGCCTGCGGGTGCGACGGCGGCTTGCGCCACCCCTGCGGGTCGGCGAGGAACATCTGCACGATGTCGGCCCCCCGCTCGGCGGCGGTGGCGAGCGGATCGTCCTCGCGTACGTGGGCCCCGATGAGCATGGGGCGAGGATAGAGACCGGCACCGACAGCCCGGGGCGGCCGGGGTCGGCCGCATCTGCGCTGGTAGCCTCGGTCGGTCACCCCGGACGGGCGTCCCCCTGGACGCAGCCGTCGACCCCTTGGCTCACCTGCGGGGCCCGATTCTGTCGGGGTGCTCTGAGAACCTCCTGTCGCGGACCGACCGCGGCCGTCAGCCCATAGGAGGTGAGTGGTTCTCATGCGTCATTACGAGCTTATGGTCATCCTCGACCCCAGCCTGGACGAGCGCACCGTGACGCCGTCCCTGGAGCAGTTCCTCTCGGTCGTCAAGACCGACAAGGGCACCGTCGAGAAGATCGAGGTCTGGGGCAAGCGTCGCCTCGCGTTCGAGATCCTCAAGCACGCCGAGGGCATCTACGCCGTTCTCGAGATCACGTGCGAGCCGGCCACCGTCACCGAGCTCGACCGGCAGCTGGGTCTCAACGAGTCCGTGCTGCGCACCAAGGTGCTGCGTCGCGAGCCGACGAAGGCGCCCGCCGCACCCGCTGCCGCACCCGCGCCCGCCGCACCCGCTGCGGCCGTGGCGAGCTGAGGGCAGCAGCGTGGCAGGCGAGACTGTCCTCACCGTGGTCGGCAACCTCACCGCCGACCCGGAGCTGCGGTTCACCCCGTCCGGAGCAGCGGTCGCCAACTTCACCGTGGCCTCCACCCCCCGCATGTTCGACAAGCAGTCCGGCGAGTGGAAGGACGGCGACGCGCTGTTCCTGCGCTGCAACGTGTGGCGGCAGGCGGCGGAGAACGTCGCCGAGACGCTCACCCGCGGCATGCGCGTGATGGTGTCCGGCCGGCTTCGGCAGCGCTCCTTCGAGACCCGTGAGGGCGAGAAGCGCACCGTCGTCGAGCTGGAGGTCGACGAGGTCGGCCCGTCGCTGAAGTACGCCACCGCGAAGGTCAACAAGGTTAGTCGCGGCAGTGGCGGCGGCGGCTTCGGTGGCGACAGCGGCGGTGGCGGCGGCGGTGGCGGTTCGCGCGGCGGCACCGGGTCGAGC
>JAKDLE010000172.1 GCA_030453005.1 Pseudonocardia sp.
GCTCCGGAGGACGCCGCTCCGGAAGCCGCCGCTCCCGAGAGCGCCGCCCCCGAGAGCGCCTCCGCTGAAGCCGCCGCCCGCGAAGCCGCCGCCCGCGAAGCCGCGGCCGTGCCGGGGGCCGGGTGCACCTGCGGGTCGAGCGCCCCCACGGCCACGGCCACGGCCACGGCGCCGGGCCTGCTGCGCCGCCCGGTCACCCCGGGCAAGCCGCTGGTGCAGATCGTGATGCCCCTCGACGCCCTCACCGGCGCAGGCGACGGACCGTGCGAGCTGGTCGGTTACGGCCCGATCCCCGCCGAGCAGGCCCGGGAGATCGCGGCCGACGCGGTCTGGCGCCGCCTGGTCAGCGACCCCCTGTCCGGGGCCCTGCTCGACCACGGCCGCACCACCTACCACCCCCCGGCCGCCCTGGCCGAGTTCGTCCGCGGACGCGACGTGTACTGCCGCTTCCCGCTCTGCCGCCGCCGCGCCCTCGACGCCGAGCTCGACCACACCACCGCCTGGACCGACGACGGCGTCACCAGCGACGAGAACCTCTACGCCGCCTGCCCACACCACCACATGCTCAAGCACCACGGCGGCTGGACCGTCGTCCAACAACCCGACGGGCGCATCACCTGGACCACCCCGACCGGACACAGCTACACCACCGAACCCCACGACTACCGCACCGACCCCCCATCACCCCAGCCCGCTCGACCACCGGAGGCAGTGGATCCGGCGGGATCGACCGGCCGAGCGCGGCCCGGCGAGGCCGACCCGCTGGTGACACAGCCGCACACGTCCCTGGCCGATCTGTGCGCCGACCCACCGGACACGATCAGGTTCGCCACGGACGACGACCCCCCACCGTTCTGAACCCGCCCCCGCAGCGCCTCGCCGACGGGGGGAAGCATGAGCCGACAACTGCTTGATCGGCGCAGGTGGTGCCGTCGCAACAGGTTTGGCGTGAGCGGCGACCTTACTGGCGAATTCGGTCAGACCTCGCCCGCCAGCGCAGGAGGGCCTCATGATCGCCGAGAGTGGTGGCAGAGCGACAGATCTGTCGTCCTGGCACCGCTCTTGGCGATCATGACGAGGACGATGCCTGCCAGGATCCCGGGCCATGGAGAATTTGCCAGCAGGGTCAGCGGGGCGGTACACCTCGGCCTCGGGCGGTACGCGCGAGACCTCAACGCCCGATCAGCGGGCGAGTGCGGCGCGCAGCCGCTGCACCGAACCGTCGATGCCCCACCGCTGCGCGAGTGCATCGAGCCGCTCGGGGTCGACGGGCTGCGTGGGAAGCGCGTCGTCCCGGTCGAGGTGGACCTCGGCGTCGACGGCGACCCGCACCACCCGCTCGACGACGGCCAGGTAGGGCTCCGCCGCCGCGAGTTTCGTCCGCACCGTCGCAGCCAGCCGGGTGTCGGTGCGGTCGTCGATCGCGGCGCGCAGCGCGGCCCAGGAGTCGAACCGCCCGACGAGCGTGGCGGCGGTCTTGGCGCCGATCCCAGGCACGCCGGGTAACCCGTCGGAGGGGTCACCGCGCAGCATCGACATCTCCGCGTACGCCTCGCCCGCACGCGCGACCGGCACCCCGTACTTGGCGGCCACCTCGGCCGGACCCATCATCTCGGCCTTCGCCAGCCCCCGGCCCACGTAGAGCAGCCGGACGGGTTGTTCGGTGTCATCGACGGGGTCGCGGACGATCTGCATCAGGTCGCGGTCGCCGCTGACCGCGAGCACGGGGTCGCGCGACTCGGTGGCCGCGAGCGTGCCGATCACGTCGTCGGCCTCGTAGCCCTCGGCGCCACCAGTGGCGATCCCGGCCGCGGCGAGCACCTCCAGCAGCACCGGGACCTGCGGCGCGAGGGTGTCGGGAACCGCCTCCGGCCGGCCGGCCGGGGCCGCGTCGGGTTCGCCGGGCAAGCGGTGCGCCTTGTACGAGGGCAGCGCGTCGACGCGGAAGGCGGGCCGCCAGTCCAGGTCCAGGCAGGCGACGACCCGCGTCGGGCGGTGCTCGGTGACCAGCCGCGAGACCATGTCGGTGAAGCCCTGCACCGCGTTGACCGGCGTACCGTCCGGAGCCGTGATCGACTCCGGCACGCCGTAGAAGGCCCGGAAGTACAGGCTCGCGGCGTCCAACAGCATCAGCGAGGGTGCGCGCACGAACCAGAGCTTGCCGGAATACCCTCGGGCCCATGACACCGGCCGCAACCACGTCTTCGGGCCCAGCCACGTCCTCGGGAACAGGTACGTCTTCGGGAACAGCCACGTCTTCGGCGCCTGCCGCGGTTCCCGTCGACGAGCTCGCGGCCCGGCTGCGACGCACCGGGGAGGTCGCCGCCGCGCACGACGTGGACGTCCTGATGATCACCCCGGGCACCGACCTGCGGTACCTGCTGGGCATGGACGGCGAGTCGCACGAGCGGCTCACCTGCCTCGTGCTCCCCGCCGCTGGCCACCTCGCACCGCCCGCGCTGGTCGTACCCCGCCTGGAGGCGCCCGGGCTGGCCGGTCTGCCCCTCGACGAGCTCGGCGTGGAGATCATCACCTGGACCGACGACGAGGACCCGTACCTATTGGTCAGCGACCTCGCAGGGGGCCCCTCCCGGATGGGCGTGGCCGACGCCATGCCCGCGGCGCACGTGTTCGGGTTGCGCGACATCTTCCCCGAGGTCGCCCAGACCCTCGCCGGGCCGGTGCTGCGCGAGCTGCGCATGCGCAAGTGCCCCACGGAGGTCGCCGAGCTGCGGGCCGCGGGCGCGGCGATCGACCGCGTGCACGCGCGGATGGGGGAGTTCCTGCGCGTCGGGCGCACCGAGGCCGAGGTCGGCGCGGACATCGCCGCCGCGATCGTCGAGGAGGGCCACACCGGTGCCGCGTTCGTGATCGTCGGCTCCGGACCCAACGGCGCGAGCCCGCACCACGACGTCTCGGGGCGCACCATCGAGCGCGGCGACGTCGTGGTGATCGACATCGGCGGCCCGCTGCCCAGCGGATACCACTCCGACTGCACCCGTACCTACGCCGTGGGCGCCGAGCCCGCCGCCGCGGTGTGTGCGGCGTACGCGGTGTTGCAGGGTGCCCAGGAGGCCTCGGTGGCCGCGGTGCGCCCCGGCGTGACCGCGGCGTCGGTGGACGCCGCCGCCCGTGAGCCGATCACCGCCGCGGGGCTGGGTGAGCGGTTCGTGCACCGCACCGGGCACGGCATCGGGCTCGACGTGCACGAACAGCCCTACATCGTGCGCGGCAACTCCCTGGTGCTGGAGCCGGGCATGGCGTTCAGCGTGGAGCCGGGCGTGTACCTCGACGGCGGGTGGGGTGCCCGGATCGAGGACATCGTCGTCGTCACCGCCGACGGGTGCGAGCGGCTCAACACTCGCCCCCGCGATCTCGTGGTGCTGTAGCCCTCAGGCGGGGGACGGGGTGCGTGCGCCGCCCTCGACGCCGAGCCGTCCGTCGGCTCCGACGACGCACGCCCCCGACGGTGCGTTCGTCTGGACGAACGCACCGAGGCAGCGCCCCATCGCCCCGTGGGCGGCGGCCGTGGGGTGGAAGGACTCCTGCGCCAGGTGGTAGCCGACGGCGTCGAGCCCGCCGTGGACGAGCGCCTCGGCGTCGACGGTGATGCGCCGCTGCCACTCCTGGGTCCACGGGGTGCGGGTGCAGGCCTCGTAGCCCTCGGTGGCGCGGTCGAGGTCGAGGAAGCGGACGCCGGTGCGCTCCGCGACACCGCGCAGTGCGTCGGACAGCGCGGGGAACAGGACCATGCGCCCCCAGGCCGCGTCGGCTCGGCTGTACGGACAGCCGCGCGCCCCGGCCAGCGGCACCATCAGCTCGCTCACGGGTGAGGCGTAGGACGCGAGCACGAACGCGTAGTCGTCGTC
Source organism: Pseudonocardia sp. (assembly GCA_030453005.1). Lineage (GTDB taxonomy): Bacteria > Actinomycetota > Actinomycetes > Mycobacteriales > Pseudonocardiaceae > Pseudonocardia. The sequence continues at coordinate 3,870 of JAKDLE010000172.1, forward strand.
GCGGTAGCCCGCCCGGCGCATCGCCTCGCGCACGTCACCGACCGCCGTCTCGACCCGCGGCGCGACCGCGGCCATGCGTGCGGGGACCTGCGGACCGAGTGTCTCGCGGCACGGGGGCTCCCGCGGGTCGAGGAACGCGCGGATGCAGGCGATCCCGGTGCCGGTGAGCTCGGGCTCGTCGTTCGCGCCCACCTGCAGCACCACGGTGGTGACGCGGTGCTCCCGGGCGACCGCCACGAGCCGCTGCGCCTGCGAGCCCTCCGTGTAGTGGGTGCTCGTGCCGAACCCGACGTCGGCCGCCTGCGCCCCCGAGCAGGCCAGGTTCACCGACTCGACGGCCAGCCCGGTGCGGTGGACGTAGGCGTGGGGGGAGCGGTGGCACCAGTTGCCGTCCTCGCCGCGCGTGCCGGGGACGTAGTCGCCCGCCCCGTCTCCTGCGGCGGCGCTGTCGCCCAGCGCGACGACCGCGGTGGGCCGGTCGGGGGCCGCCGCGGACGCCGCGGGTGCGCCCACCAGCGCACCCGCCGTACCGAGGACGGCGACGAGCACCAGGAGCAGGCGGCGGTTGCTGATCACGTCATGGACGCTAGACAGCGCGTCGCGGGTTGACCAGGGCGTTCGTCCGCCCCTGTGGATGAACCGGGCGGCCGGCCCGCGCGGAGCAACGCGCTGCTCACGGTGCGCCGCGGCGCTCACCCGTCCGCCCGAGTCGGTCCACAAGTCGGGAATCAGGGGTTGACTTCAGGGGAGCGGCAGGGTTACTCCCGGATGCCGCTCGACCGGTTCCGGTGGATAGTCGGTGTGGAGCGACGAGATCCGTCGCACGGAAGGAGCCCCCGGTGGCATCGACCCTGACCCGCCCACGACACGGGAAGGTCATCGCCGGCGTCTGCGCCGGCCTGGCGGACCGCCTCGGCCTCAGCCCGTTCGTGGTGCGCCTGGCGTTCGTCCTGTCCTGCATCCTGCCGGGCCCGCAGTTCATCGCCTACATCGTGCTGTGGGTGCTCATGCCCAAGCGGCCGGTCTGATCCAGCGGGCGCGGTGAGCCGCACCCTCCTGCTCGGCGTCCGGGTCCTCGACCCGGGCGCCCCCGCAGGCCCGGCCGGGGTGGAGATCGTCGACGGACGGTTCGGGCGCATCACCCCCGCGTCGGATCTCCGGGCTCCTGACGCCGACCACGTCGTGCGTCTCGACGGGGCGGTGCTCACCCCTGCTTTCGTCGACGCCCACGTGCACGCCACGGCCACGGGCCTGCTCGTCGACGGCCTCGACCTGACCGCCTGCGGCTCCTCCCGCGCGCTGCTCGACGCGGTGTCCGCCCGCACCGCCGCCCGGCCGGGTGAGCTGGTGTGGGGCCACGGCTGGCAGGACCAGACCTGGGCGGACCCGGCGCCCGGCCGCGCCGAGCTCGACCGCGCCGCGGCGGGTGCCCCCGTCTACCTCAGCCGCGTCGACGTGCACTCGGCGCTGGTGTCGGGTGCGCTGCTCGACCGCGCGCCCGACGCGGTGGGGGCCGCGGGCTGGTCGGACGGGCCGCTGTCCGCGCAGGCCCACCACCACGCCCGCCGCGCCGCGCTCGCCGCCGTGGACGGCCCGGTGCGCGACGTCGCTCAGCGCGTATTCCTCGCCGACGCCGCCGCGCGCGGCATCGGCGTGGTCCACGAGTGCGCGGGCCCGGACATCTCCTCGCCCGCGGACCTCGCGGCGCTGTGCCTGCGTCCTCCGGGTGCGGGTCCCGACGTCGTCGGCTACTGGGGCGAGGCGGTCGACTCCGCCGACGCCGCGCGCGACCTGCTCGCCGCCACCGGCGCCCACGGCCTGGCGGGCGACCTGTTCGTGGACGGCTCGATCGGCTCCCGAACGGCGGCGCTCACCGCGCCCTACACGGACGCGCCCGGTTGCCTCGGCCGCCGCTACCTCGACGTCGACGCGGTCGCCGCCCACCTCGCGGCCTGCACCGCGGTGGGCACCCAGGCGGGCTTCCACGTGATCGGCGACGCGGCCGCGGCGATCCTGGTCGAGGCACTGGAGCAGGTGGGTGACATCCGCGGGACGCGGCACCGCGTCGAGCACCTGGAGATGGTCGACGCCGCCCAGATCGCGGCGGTCGCCCGGCACGGCGTGGCGGTCAGCGTGCAGCCGCTGTTCGACGCGTTCTGGGGCGGCGAGGGCGCCCTGTACGCCGAGAGGCTGGGCACGCGGGCGGCCGCGATGAACCCGTTCGCCGCGCTGCACGCCGCGGGCGTCGTACTGGCCCTGGGATCCGACGCCCCGGTCACGCCGCTGGGGCCCTGGGCGGCGGTGCGGGCAGCGGTCGACCACCGGACACCCGGTTCGGGCCTGACGTGGGCGCAGGCCCTCGCCGCGCACACCGTCGGCGGTCACCGGGCCGCCGGGGACCGCGACCCCCTCGCCGGCCGGATCGTCGAGGGCGCACCCGCCTCCTACGCCCTGTGGGACGGCGACGGCACCCGCGAGATCCCGCGCTGCCTGCGGACGGTGCAACGTGGCCTGCTCCTGTTCGACACCCTGGCCGCGGGCCCGCGGTGAGCTGTGCCATCATTCCGCCCGTGATCCACCGGACCGACGTGACCGCAGCCCCGTGCTGGCGGTGTTG
>JAKDLE010000173.1 GCA_030453005.1 Pseudonocardia sp.
ACCCCGACGGGACGGCGTAGGGGTCCCCGTCGGCCACCACCTGATCGAGCGTCTCCTCCAGCGATGGCCACTGCGGAGCATCAGCGAACAGCCGGGCGACATCGAACAGCCCGGTGTCGTCGAACAGCGGGGAGACGTCAGGCAGCGGGGAGACGTCAGGCGTCTCCGCATCCGACACCGCCGTCACTGCGAACATACGTTCGACTCTAGCACAGCAATCCGCATCCATCGACGGACCCGGCGTCCTTCACGACATCCGCGAAGCGAGCCCCGGCCGACCGCTGCCGCACGCACAGGCCACGGGCAGCAGCCACGAGCAGCAGGCCCGGTGGCTGTGTCAAGCAGAACTGGCCCCGCCTCCGCTGATCTGGTCCCATCCGTCGCAGGTGGGAGGTCGGGTGTTCTTCGCTGCTCTGGCCCCACCCGCTGCTTGGGGGAGTTGCAGCCGTGCCTGCTGGGCGGCGGCGCGGGCGTCGGTGGCGGACGCCGTCGTGCCATCGCGCCCGTGCATGGCCAGGTCGGCCTCGGTGATCCGCGCACCGCCAGCCCGGCCACGTCCGAGAGGTAGGAGCCATCAGGTGGCCCAGTACCGACGGCTCGCGGCTGGACCCATCCCGGACCAGGAACTTCGCCCCCGGTCTTGTCGACCGCCGCCAGGAACTCGCCCGAGTCGTAGGCCCGGTCTCCGAGCAGCAGCATCCCCTCGCCGAGACCCCCGAGCAGGCGCCGCGCCAGGTAGGTCTCCTCGCGGTCCCCGGCCCACCCGATGGCCCCGCCGATCACGGCGCGAGCAGTCCGCGGGTGCCGGTCTCGACCAGACACATCACCCACACCGCCGGGTAGCCGGCGAACGCGAACTGGTTGCGGATCCGCCCCAGCCAGCCCGGTTGCGGTCGGTGTCCGGGACCTTGACCGAGCTCAGGCCGTCGAACGCGACGGTGCGCAGCCCGGCGAAGGTGACTCCCGGGGTGTGGCGCTGGACCAACGGGCCGGCGACCACCTCGAACAACGCCTTGAGCGGGGCCGGTCCGAGTCGCCGGCGCAGCTCGCGCAGCGCCTTCTCCGACACCACCGGCACCACCACACCCGCCCCGCCCGCCAGCCTGGCCGGTGAGGCTGGCGCAGAGCTTGGCCCAGACCCGAGCGTAGCCGATGTCCGGGAACAGCCCGAGCGCGAGCACGAAGTACACCCCCGTCCGCGACGGCAACGCGCGCAGCCGGCGCTGCAGGGTGCGGGTCTGAGCGAGGACGTCGTCGACCAGCGCGAAGGGCAGATACCGGGTCAGCTCGCCGAGATGGCCCGGGGCGAACACCCCGGCCGCGACCGTCACCGTCCGGGTGATCGTGGCCGCACCACGCCGGCGATCGGCCAACGACCCGCTCAAGCCCCCCGAACGCGACCTCGCTGACCCTTCTTCGGGCCGGTCCCGGTAGTAGCTGATCCGGACGGCGAGCGGCAGCGGGGCAAGGTGGAGCGCCCGCAGCGCAGCGAGGACGAACGACCTTGCGGCGCTGCTGATCGCCGTCCACCCTCGAAGCGACCGGGGAACGCCCCTCGGATCCCCCTCGTCGCCTTGATCGGATCACGGGCCGCTCAGCTCACGAGCGGCGGTGATCACCGGACGAGATGCTGCTCCAGCCCACCATCGGCGAGGACTCGACGGGCATCACCGGCGCGATCATCAGCGACCAGGACCCGCATCTGAATCGCCCCCATCGACCCGTCCAGGACGCTCAGGTGCTGGTCGGCAACGTGACGCGCAATCTTCAGCGTCGGTGAGCAGCGCTCCCGCGAAAGAAATGATCACCTGATGACTCCGCGGCATTTGATCGCGGAGCGACGCCGTAGGCGCCCTTGCGGCCGACGTGGAGACGTGGAGACGTGGAGACGTGGAGACGTGGAGACGTGGAGACGTGGAGCATTGTCGGCCGAGGGGGCGGGCATAGCGTCATCACTTTGGGAACCGGTGCGGCCTACTTCCGCACGCGGAAGCGGAGCATCGTCACTTGACCCGACTGCGTGTTGCTGAACGGTTCCAGGTCGATCCTGCCGAGGACCGAAGTCGAGAAGCGCACACCGTCGCCGAGCAGCACTGGCAGAACGTATACCAGAACCTCGTCGACGAGCCCTCGCTGCAGGCACTGACTGGCCACGTCGGCACCGAGGATCTCCAGGTTCTTCCCGCCCGCGGCGGCGCGCGCCGTGGCGACGGCCTCCGCGAGGTCGCAGGTGAGGAACGTGACGCCTTGCTCCGGCTCGTCCGGCGGCTGGTGCGTCAGGACGAACACCGGTCCCCCGTCGTAGTCGGTGTCCTCGGGGGTGGGCATCCGCTTGGCGACCTCGTGGGTGCCCCGGCCGACGAGCATGGCACCAGTGGCCCGCACGATTTCGGGGAACGGGTCCTCTCTGAAGTACTCGATCACCCAGTCCATCGCGTTGTCGGGGCCAGCGATCAAGCCGTCCAGCGACATCGCCCTGTTCACAACGACCTTGCCCAGGCCAGCATGCATACCGCTCATGCCGGTTACGACTCGGCGCAAGGCACGAACTCATCGGCGTCGGCGGAGCAATCCGCGGTGGGCCTCGACACGACCGCACCGAGGGCAGGCCGTACACGCTCAGGTCCACACGTGCTCGCTGGCGGTTCATCACCGGGCGGATCCTCGTTCACGAGTGCGGGATCGTCGTTCGCAGTCGTCGCGCTGCTCGTGCACGTTCCGGGGTAACAGGACCAAGAAGCGCCTGGACTTCGCTCGCGACCGTGGTAGCCGCTCCGAGCATCGTTGGCGCCGAGAGCCGGGCCAAGGAGCTGCACGCGCCGCTCGGTGACCGCTGGCAGCACACACAGGGTGTCGCCACTCGGGAGCACGGGCTGGCGGACGCGGGCGCCGGTTGACGACCGGAAGCTGCTGGTTATCGCCGCGTGGTGCCATGACCCGGGGGTACGCGCCGGCTCTCGTCGACGTGGGGTTTCGTCCGCTTGACGGTGCCCGCTTCCCTTCTCGTTGCGGTGGTGGTCGGCGGCTGTGCGCGGGCGCCGTCGCGCTCGCCCGCGCCAAGCAGGTCTGCGCGGGCTGCCCGGTCCGGTCCGCGTGCCTGGCGGACGTGATGGCCGCCGACTACCCGCCGCTGCTCGTCGTGTCCGTCACAGACACCCGGAGCGGACCGGGGAGCTGTCGGCGCTGGTCAGGACGGCGTTCGAGCTGGTTGGCCGGGTCAGCCGGCGGCGTTCTCCCGAGCGCGCAGGTCCTTGCGCAGGATCTTGCCGCTGGCCGACTTCGGGATCAGCTCGATGAACTCCACCACGCGCACCTTCTTGTGCGGGGCGATGCGCTCGGCGACGAACGCCATGACCTCGTCGCCGGTGAGCTCGACGCCTGCCTGCGCCACGATGAACGCCTTGGGCACTTCCTCGCCCTCGTCGTCCTTCACGCCGATGACGGCCGCGTCGGCGATCTTGGGGTTGGTGAGCAGCAGGGCCTCCAGCTCCGCGGGCGGCACCTGGTAGCCCTTGTACTTGATCAGCTCCTTGACGCGGTCGACGATCGAGAAGACGCCGTCGGCGGTGACCTCGGCGACGTCACCGGTGTGCAGGTAGCCCTCGTCGTCGAGCGTGAGCGCGGTGGCCTCGGGGTTGTCGAGGTAGCCGACCATCACGTTCGGGCCCTTGACCCACAGCTCGCCGCGCCCGCCCGGGCCGATCTCTTCACCCGACTGGGGGTCGACCAGCTTGCAGGTGATGTTGGGCAGCGCGAAGCCGGAGCTGTTGAGGTCGAGGTCGGGGCGGTCGTCGGGCATGGCGTGGCTGACCGGCGACAGCTCGGTCATCCCGTAGCCCTGCAGGACCGTGCAGCCCAGCCGCTTGCCCATCGCGTGCCCGAGCTCGGCGTCGAGCGGGGCGGCGCCGGAGAAGATGATGTCGATGCACGAGAGGTCGTACTGGTCGACCAGCGGGTGCTTGGCCAGCGCCACGGCCACCGGCGGGGCGATGTAGATCCGCTGGATCCGGTACTCGGAGATGATCCGCAGGAACTCCGGCAGGTCGAACTTCGGCATCGTGATGACGGTGGCGTTGCGGTGCAGGCCCTGGTTCATCATCACGGTCATGCCGTAGATGTGGAAGAACGGCAGCACGGCGAGGATCCGGGTCTCCCCGGTGACATGGCCCAGCGGGGCGATCTGCACCAGGTTCGCCACGAGGTTGCGGTGAGTGAGGATGACGCCCTTGGCCAGGCCCGTGGTGCCCGACGAGTACGGCAGTACGGCGACGTCGCCTGCCTCGGTGTCCTGTGCGGGGGTGGCCGCGGTGGTGCCCAGCAGGTCGCGCAGCGAGGGGTAGCCCTCGGCTGCGTCGAGCACGACGATCGAGTCGGCGGGCAGCCCGGCCTCGGCGACGGCGGCGACGGCCCGGTCGAGGAACGGCGAGACGGTGAACAGCAGCTTGGCGCCCGAGTCGCGCAGCTGGTGGGCGAGCTCGCCGGGGCTGTAGAGCGAGTTCGCACTGGTGACGACGGCGCCTGCCCGCAGGATGCCGTGGAACACCGCCGCGTAGTACGGCGTGTTCGGCGCGAAGATGCCGACGACGTCGCCCTTCGCGATCCCCCGCTCGGCCAGTGCGGCGGCGATCCGCTCCGCCATGCCGCGCAGCTCGGCGAACGAGATCGACGCGCCGGAGCCGCCGTCGATCAGGGCGGCCTCGGCGTCGCGGCCGCCGAAGTCGGAGAACAGGAAGTCGAACAGCGACACCTCGGGGATCTCGACGTCCGGGTACGGACTGCGAACGGGCATTGCGGCTCCCTTGCGAACGTGCCCGCACCGGACCTGCACCGGACGGCGACTCACTGTAGATCGCCGCTTCCGCGTCGCTCCGGCAGGTACTTCGCCCAGCCTGCTATGCCGCCACGGTGCCGCCGACGGCGCACCAGCCAGCGTGAGACGCCCGGTCAGCAGCTCAGCTCGGCCTCCCGCCGGGCCAGCTCCGACTCGGCCGCCACGACGTCACCGATCGAGGTCGCCGCCGCCAGCAGCGCGCGCACCCGCGCCTGCATACTCGCGACCTGCGCGTCGAGGTCCACGACCTCCTCCGTGGCGTCGACGACGGTGGTGCCGCGGTCGATCACGGTGCCCACCAGCGACACCTGCTCGACGAGCCGATCGAGCCCGTCGGCAGGCACCCGCAGCACCATCCAGCCGCCAGACCGGCCGGACTGCGCGACGGATCCCCCGGCCGCGGCACGCACGCCGCGAACCCCGCCGCGGGATCGTCCACCTCGACGACGACCCGCGCGGTGCGTACGAACGCACGCTGCACACCGCCGACGGGCACCCCACCGCAGCCACCGCGACCGCCGTCCGCCGCGCCACCGTCATCGCCTCCCCGGCACCCGGAACGCTTCCGGACCTCTGTCCGAAGGACGGGCCCCGGATCCGGCGGGGTTGGCCCGCTGGAGGTCACGGTTTCGGGGTCGACGACGAACGGCGGACCTCAGGTGAACAGGTGCTCGAACGCCGTGAGGTTGGCGGTCGACTCCCCGCGGTCGGAGCGCCAGGCGTACTCGCGCCGGATGGAGGACGCGAACCCGAGCTCCAGGAGCGTGTTGAAGTCGCCGTCGGCGGCCTCGAGCACCTGGCCGAGCACGCGGTCGATCTCCTCGGTCGTGACGGCGTGCAGCGCGAGGCGGCCGGTGAGGTGGATGTCGCCGACGCGGTCGAGCGTGTAGTGCACGCCGTAGAGCCGGGCGTTGCGCTGCAGCAGGAACCGGTAGACGGCCTCGAACTCCTCGTCCGGCCTGCGGCACACGAAGGCGGTGACGACCAGCGCGTGGTCGCTCACCACGAGGTGGCAGTGCGTCTGCAGGCGGTTGGTGCCGGGCATCGTGACGAGGAACCGACCCTCCTCGCGGCGCTGGTGCTCGACCTCCAGCTCGATGAGGGCAGCCGAGATCGTCGCGTCCGTACTCATGACGCGATCATCCCGACCGTCGTCCGCTCCCGCTCGGCGAACTCCGCGGCGGCGCCTCCGTAGGTGTCCAGCAGCGTGTCGGTGGTGCGGTCCCAGGAGAAGGCGTGGGCGTGCACGAGTGCGCCGCGGCCCAGCTCGTCGCGACGGGCGAGGGCGGCGCGCAGCGCGTCGGCCCACGGCTCGGCGCCGTGCCCGGGCACCAGCAGCCCGGAGCGGCCGTCGGCCACGGCCACCGGCAGGCCGCCGACCTGCGCGGCGACGACGGGCGTGCCGCAGGCCTGTGCCTCCAGCGCCACCAGCCCGAACGACTCGTTGTGGCTCGGCACGGCGACGACGTCGGCCGCGCGGTAGACGTCGACGAGGCCTGCGCCGCCCTGCGGCGGCAGGAACCGCACCACGTCGGCGATACCCAGCGACCGTCCCAGCTGCTGCAGCGACGTCGGCTCGGCCAAACCGCTGCCCGAGGGCCCGCCCGCGACGAGCACCACGAGCCTGCGGCGGAGCGACGGG
>JAKDLE010000174.1 GCA_030453005.1 Pseudonocardia sp.
ATCTACGAGAAGCCGCAACACCCCTACACCCAGGCGCTGCTGTCCGCGGCCCCGACGCCGGACCCCGACGCGGAGACCCGGCGGGACCGGATCGTGCTGCGCGGGGACGTGCCCAACCCGACGGACCCGCCGTCGGGATGCCGGTTCCGCACCCGCTGCCCGCGGGCCACCCCGGACTGCGGCTCGACCGAGCCGCAGTGGCGCGAGGTGACGCCGGGCCACTCGGTCTTCGCGTGCCCCTGCGTCGAGTGATGCTGCGTCGAGTGATGCTGCGTCGAGTGATGCTGCGATCTCACGAGTCAGAGCGTGCCCCGGGGATCGGAACCGCCACCACCCGCAGGTCGTCGATCGCCCGGAAGTCGTCGGGGTTGCAGGTGTGGACCGGCAGGTCGTGCGCCACGCCGACGGCGGCGATGAGGGCGTCGTACGCGCGCGCCTGCGGCTTCCGGCCGGCCCGCCTCAAGGAGGCGGCAACCCTGCCGAACGCCCGTGCCGCCGCGGCGTCGAACGGGAGCGGGTCGAAGTCGGCCTCGGCCTGTTGCAGGACCGCCTGACGCGCCGCGCGCTCCTGCTCGGTCGCGGCGACGAGCGGTCCGACTGACAGCTCGGCCAACGTGATCGACGAGATCAGCGGCTCGTCGGGCAACCCCTCGGTCGACGTCATCCTCGGCAGCATGACGACCGTGCTCGTGTCGAGCAGACCTCGAGCAGCAGGAGCGGTCACAGGGTCGGGTCCAGGACGGCGTCCAGGTCGGCGCGCAGCGCCACCGGGTCGACGGCAGGCACGTGGCGCCACCTGAGCAGCAGCGACTCGGCGGTGAGTCGGGGCCGGGGCAGCGGCCGGAACTCACCGACCGGCACTCCGGCCCGGGTGACGACCACCGTCTCGCCCCGCTCGACGCGGTTCACCACGTCACCGCCGTGGTTGCGCAGTTCGCGGATCGTCACCTCGTCCATGCCCGATACGGTATCACCGGTGAGACGCCCTCAGAACCACTCCGGACGCACGTCGAGCGTGGTGCGGTCCAGGCTCTCCAGCAGTGCGAACTGCGGGCCGGTGCGCGGCAGCTCGTGGCGGAAGAAGTAGCGGGCCGCCGCGCGCTTGCCGTCGTAGAAGTCGCCCTGCGCGTCGCCGACGGCCACCAGCTGCTCCAGCCACATCCAGGCGACGACGACGTGGCCGACCGCCCCCAGGTAGGTCGAGGAGTTGGCCAGCGTGACGGCCGGGTCGCCCGCGCCCCACAGCGTGGCGGTGACCTCGGCGGTGCGCGCCACGGCCGCGGCAAGCGCGTCGGCGTGCTCGTCGAGCCCGGCGGCCCTCGCCGCGTCGACGGCGCCGGTGACCGTCTCCAGCAGCAGGCGCAGGCCCGCGCCGTCGTGCAACACGACCTTGCGGCCGAGCAGGTCGAGGCCCTGGATGCCGTGGGTGCCCTCGTGGATCGCGTTGAGCCGGTTGTCGCGCCAGAACTGCTCGACGGCGTACTCGCGGGTGTAGCCGTAGCCGCCGTGCACCTGGATCGCGAGGTCGTTGCCCGCGAGGCACCACTGCGACGGCCAGCTCTTCGCGATCGGGGTGAGCACGTCGAGCAGCAGCAGCGCACGCTCGCGGTCCTCGGGGGTGGCCCCCGTCCGCTGCTCGTCGAGCAGGCGCGCACAGTAGAGGACCAGCGCCACCGCGCCCTCCGCGTAGGACTTCTGCGCGAGCAGCATCCGCGCCACGTCGGGGTGGGAGATGATCGGAACCGGCGGACCCGCCTTGGCCTTGACCGACCGGCCCTGGATGCGGGTCCGGGCGTAGTCGAGCGCGTGCAGATAGCCCGTGTAACCGAGCGCCGCCGCTCCCCCGCCGACCCCGACCCGCGCCTCGTTCATCATGTGGAACATGTAGGCCAGCCCGCGGTGCGGCTCGCCCACCAGGTACCCGACCGCCCCGGCCTCGCCGCCCGGGGTGTGCCTGCCCTCGCCGAAGTTGAGCAGCGTGTTGACGGTGCCGCGGTAGCCCATCTTGTGGTTGACCCCCGCGAGCACGACGTCGTTGCGCTCGCCCGACTCGAGAACCTTGGGTACGACGAACAGCGAGATCCCCTGCACCCCCGCCGGACCACCCGGGATCTTCGCGAGCACCAGGTGCACGATGTTCTCGCTCAGGTCGTGGTCGCCACCGGAGATCCACATCTTGTTGCCGAAGAGCCGGTGGGTGCCGTCATCGCGGGGCTCCGCCCGGGTCGTGACGTCGGCGAGCGACGAGCCCGCCTGCGGCTCGGACAGGCACATCGTCCCGAAGTACCGGCCCTCGACCATCGGCCCGACCCACGACTCCACCTGCTCCGGCGAGCCGTGCGCCAACAGCAGGTTGGCGTTGGCGATGGTCAGGAACGGATAGGCCGAGGTGGCGATGTTGGCGGCCTGGAACCACAGGAAACAGGCCTGCGCCACCGCCTGGGGCAGCGCCATCCCCCCGACCGACTCGTCCATCCCCGCGGCGAGGATCCCGGCGTCGGCGAACACCCTCAGCGCCTTCGCCACCTCGGGGATCATGTGCACGCGCTCGCCGTCGAACTCGGGCTCGGCCAGGTCGGCGGCCCGGTTGTGCGAGGCGAAGTGGTCGGTCGCCATCTGCTCGGAGAGGTCGAGGACGGCGTCGAAGGTCTCCCGGGAGTGCTCGGCGAACCGTTCCCGTGACGTCAACGAGGCGACGCCGAGCCACTCGTGGAGCAGGAAGTCCAGGTCCCGGCGGGACAGCAGCAGCGAGCTCACCCCCCGAGGTTAACCCGCGGGGAGGGCCCCACGAACCGTATCGGGCGCCGCACTCCGGTCGTTGACCCCCGAGCGGCGCGACCACCGCGTCGTCGACTCGAAGGGACGCCACCCGCATGGGCATGCACTCGCTCTCGATGCGCCGGGGAGGCCGCGGCCGCCAGGCTGCGCTCGCCCTCGTCGGCACGGCCACGGTCGGCCTCGTCACGGTCGCCGGGATGGGCGTCGCCTCCGCGGCCCCGTCGCCGGTCGACCTGTTGGGCCTCCTGCAGGGGGGATCGGACACCACCGAGGTCAACGAGGACCTGGTCCCGTTCACCGAGGGCGACACCCGCCCGGAGGGTTCAGCCGAGGTCAACGAGACGTTCGGCGCGCCCGACGGCGGCGGCACGGGTTCGCTGCAGCTGATCACCCCGGACGCCGACAGCAAGGTGCAGGCCTTCCGCCTCAGCGACACCCCGCTCGCGGACTTCGTCGGCGTCGCGGCCTACTCGGCCTATCGGTCCTCGGAGTCGACCGCGACCGACGTCCAGTTCCCGTCGCTGCAGCTCGTGATCGACTTCAACGGCGACGCGACGGGCGGCTTCTCCACCCTCACCTACGAGCCGGTCTACGACGACGGCGCGAGCCTGGCCGAGGACCAGTGGAACCGCTACGACGCCGGATCGGCAGGCTGGTGCTCCACACGCGTCATCCCCGGAACTTTCGACGACGGCGAGACGCAGTGCTCCAACGGGGGCGTCGTGCCGCTCTCCGAGATCGCGGCGAACAACCCCGACGCCGTCGGCACCGCCTTCGGGTTCAACCAGGGCAGCGGCAACCCCGGCCTGATCAGCGCCGTCGACCTGCTGACGGCGCCGGACACCACCTACGACTTCGAGCCGAAGGGCGAGGACCCGCCGGTCGTCGTGCCCGACCCGACGGACCCCGACCCGACCGACCCCGATCGGGACGACGACGACAAGAAGCACGACGGCGACAAGAAGCACGACGGCGACAAGAAGCACGACGGCGACAAGAAGGACCACTCGTACGACGGCAAGTAGTCGCACACTCGTGGGGGCGGCCTCCGACGGTCGGCCCCCACGAGGTCGTCAGCCCGAGCGGGGGACCCGAGGCGTGCGCAGGACGACCGGCAGGCCCGGAGCCCGGATGAGCCGCTCGTCGAGGGTGACCAGCGGGGCATCGAGCATCCTTGCCAGCACCACGTAGCTCGCGTCGTACGGTGTCACGTTCGCGTGCAGCGACCACATCGCCGCGACGAGCGGACCGGTGGTCATCCGTCGAACCGGGGCCCCCACCAGGTTCTCGACCGAGAGCACCTCCGCGCCGATGAGGTCGGGGGCGACGAGGGACTCGTCCTCGATCAGTTCCTCGACGACCGCCGCGCGCTCCGTGCGGAGCACGACCTCCGCCAACGCGGAGGCGTCAACGACGACCGGCATCGACTCACCGCTCGGCGCGGGCCTCGCCCAGCAGGTCCGCGGCGGGCGGTAGGCCGGGCACCGTCGGCTGGCTGCGCAGGCCGCCGAGCCAGGACCGCCGACTCGGCATGTCGAGCTCTCGCCGCAGTACGTCGAGCACGTAGTCGCGGAGATCGAGGCCCTCCTCGGCCGCCCGGCGACGCAGGGCGTCGTGCAGCTCCGGCGGCACGTTCTTGACCTGGATCGCGCTCATCGCAGCATGCTGGCCGCCGTCACGGCGCCGGGGCGCCGTGGGCGGCGTCGAGCATCTCGGCCAGGTGCGCGACCTTCACCCGCTCGGCGCCGCGCTGCCCGCCGCGCCGGACCTCCTCGGCGTCGAGGCGTAGCCACGCAGTCCAGTCGACCGGGCGGATCCCGTGGGCGGCCAGTGCGGCGCGCAGCGCCTCGGGCTCCGGGTGCGCGGGCGCCGGGAGCGTCGGCAGATCGGCGAGCAGCGCCTTGACCGTCTCCGCCGCGTCGCCCTTGTTCGTGCCGATGACGCCCGACGGGCCCCGCTTGATCCATCCGGTGACGTAGGCGCCGGGCACGGCCACGCCGTCGCGCAGGACGCGCCCGCCCTCGTTGGGCACCACGCCGCCCGCCTCGTCGAAGGGCAACCCCGGGATCGGCTCCCCCCGGTAGCCGATGGCCCGCACCACGAGTCCGACGTCGAGTGTCTCCTGCTCGCCGGTGCCGACCACGCGGCCGTCGACGACGGCGTTGCGCTCGACGACCACGCCGGACACCCGCCCGTCCTCCCCGAGCAGCCGTACCGGGCTGCGCAGGAACCGCAGGTGGACCCGCCGGGGGCGGTCGGAGGCGTGCCGCCCGGCCCACTCGGTGAGCATCTCCAGGTTCTGCCGCTGCCTCCGCTCGGTGACTCCCTCCCCGGGGGTTTCCGCGACCCCCGCCGCGAGCAGTCCGTCGTCGTGCACCAGCACATCGGCGTGGGCGAGGTCGCCGATCTGGTGCAGCTCGGCCGGGGTGAAGCGGACGTGCTCGGGCCCGCGCCGGATGAGTACGTGGATGTCGCGCACGGCGCTTCCGCGCAGCGCGTCGAGGACGGGCTCGGGGACGTCGGTCGCGGCCAGCTCGTCGGCGGTCTTGGCGAGCACGCGTGCGACGTCGAGCGCCACGTTCCCGGCCCCGACGACGGCGACGCCGGGGTGGTCGAGTGGCGGGTCGAGCTCGGTGTGGTCGGGGTGCCCGCAGTACCAGCTGACGAACGCCCCGGAGCCCAGCGACCCGGCCAGCTCCTCCCCCGGCACATCGAGGGAGCGGTCCACCGAGGAGCCGGTGGCGTGCACGACCGCGTGGAAGTGGGTGCGCAGCTCGTCGAGCCCGATGCCGCCCTCCCCGATGCGCACGCCGCCGAGAAATTCCACGTGTGCCGGGTCGAACGGGCGTTGCAGCACCCGGATGACCGACTTCATCTTCACGTGGTCGGGCGCCACGCCGTAGCGGACGAGGCCGTAGGGCGCGGGCAGCCGGTCGAGCACCTCCACGCTCACCGGTTCCCCCGACGCGAGCAGCGCCGCGGCCGCGTAGAGCCCCGAGGGGCCTGCTCCGATGACCGCGATCCGGAACTGCTCCATGTGTGTGCCTCCGTGGTGGTGGGCCTGCCCGTCAGCTGTCAGCTTCCAACGGCAGGAAGTCGGGCGCACGTCGCTCCCGGAACGCGGCGATCCCCTCGCGGAGGTCGGGGCCGCCGATGAACCGGTCGACGTGGGCGTAGGAGCGCACCAGTGCGTCGTCGAACCCGGCGTCGAGCTCGTCGAGCACCTGCCCGGCGATGACGGCCACGGCCCGCGGGGCACAGTGCACGGCCAGGTCGTGCGCGTAGGCCTGCGCGGCGGCGAGCACGTCCTCGCGGGGCACCACGCGGCTCACGACGCCGAGCGCCTTCGCCTCGGCCGCGTCGAAGGTGCGGGCCGAGAGCAGCAGGTCGAGGGCGTTCTCCACGCCGATCAGGCGCGGCAGCGTCCACGCGATGCCGTACTCGGCGACCAGTCCGCGGCGGGCGAACGCGGTGGAGAAGCGGGCGCCGTCGGCGGCGAACCGGATGTGGCAGAACAGCGCCTGCACCAGCCCGACGCCTGCGCACGCCCCGTTGATCGCGGCGATCAACGGCTTGGGGAAGCGGCGGGGCACGTCCACGGGCCGGTGGGGCAGCCGCGCGCCCGCCTCGCCGAGGCCGTCGAGGCGGCTCATGTCCGCGCCCGGGCAGAAC
>JAKDLE010000175.1 GCA_030453005.1 Pseudonocardia sp.
AGGAATCGCCGGGTTGACGGCCGCCGCCGCGTTGACCCGGGCCGGCTGGCAGGTCACCGTGCTGGAACGGGCGACGGGCTTCGGGGAGGTCGGGGCCGGGCTGGCGATCACCCGGAACGGGATGGCTGCTCTGGGTGCCATCGACGCAGCCTCCGCGGTACGCGCCGTCGGCCGCCCCGCCTACGCCGGCGGCATCAGAGACCGCGCAGACCGCTGGCTGCTCCGCCTGCCCGAGCCCGCTGGCGACGACTCGATCAACCGGTTCTGGGGCGTCCACCGGCAGCGGCTGCACTCGGCGCTCATGCAGAGCGCAGGCGACGCCGAGTTGATCAATGCGAGCCGGGTGGTGGCCGTGCAGCCCGGCGATCCGCTGGGCGAGCGGGCGACGGTCACCTGGCGCGACTGCTCCGGCGGCACCCACCAACGAGAGTCCGACCTGCTGGTGGCGGCGGACGGTGCGCGCAGCACGGTCCGAGCACGACTGTTCCCCCACCGGTTGCGCTACAGCGGTTGGAGCTGCTGGCGTGCCGTGACCTCGACGGGCGTCGACGACCGCGGATTCGTCCAGTTCTGGGGACCGCACGCGGAGTTCGGGATTCTGCCGATCGGTGACGCCCAGCAGTACTGGTACGGCTACTTCCGGCACCCGGCGAAGTCGCCCTTCGACGACGAACTGGCCGCGGCCGCGGAACGTTTCGCCTGCTGGGCTCCCGCGGTGCGTGCCGCCGTCGCGGCAACCGAGCGCCCCCACCTCATCCGCCACGACGTCCACCACCTACCAGGCGGGATTCCGACCTACGTGATCGGCAGGACGGTCGTCATCGGAGACGCGGCGCACGCCATGCTGCCGACGATGGGGCAAGGAGCGAACACCTCCCTCGAAGACGGCGTCTGCGTAGGACGCATCATCGGCCGGCCCGTCGCCGACGGCGGCGACATCGCACAGGCACTGATCGACTACGACCGGGCGCGTAGGCCGCGATGCCGGTCGATCGCCCACCAGTCGCTGCTCACCGCGCGTCTCGGCGCGCACCTTCCCGGTGGATGGCCCCAACACCTGCGCAACGCCGTCCTGAGAGCCACTCCGCCAGGGCTCGCCGCCACCGGCGCCCGGGCCTTGCGGTGGCGGCCGCCCGGCTGACGGAGACGATCCGATGCGGCGTCGCAGCCCACGTGGGGTTCGCAAGGTTTGGGAGCGCTGCCAGGGTGGTGGTGGGGCTGCGAAGTCGGGCCCGTACGCGCCGGGGACGCGGATGCTGTCCCGACCCGATCGCGCGTCCTGATGATCTGGGTGGGCAGTAAGGCGACCTGATCACCGGACTCCCTCGACGAACGGCACTCCTCCCGCCGGCGGGAGTGCCGTTCGCTGTCTACAGTGACCCGGGGTGTGCCGGGCCTGCGGCTGTCCCGCCGACGTAGCGGTAGAAGAAGCCGGCCCCCCGACGGACCTCCCGGGACGGCTCCAACCGGCCCTCGGCCTCGAGCGCCCTGAGCACGGTGCCGACGTTCGTGGGGTGAGCGCCGACCAGGCTTCCGAGCTCGGTCGTACTGATCCGGCCGCGGATAGCGGCGTTGCTCAGAGCGATCGACCTCCGGTCCGGAGCAACGTGGCGCCAACCGGCCTCCGCGTCGAGTTCGCTCAGGCGTCGGGCGGCGCCATCGCTGAGCACCAGGGCTATCGTGCTGTCGGCGGGTGTGCCGTCGACGGCGCGGACGGCCGGCCCGCCCTCGAATCCGATACCGACGAAGCGGTTGAGCGAATCGTGTGCTTCGGCGGGGGAGACCTGGAGGCGACGTCCAGCGACGTCCCCATCGATCCAGCGGCGCGCCGCCAGCGTCTCGGCGATCATCAACAACCGGAGATCCTCGATGACGTCGTTGTCGTCGAAGAGCCGCAGCCAGCGCATCCAGGACTCGCGGATCGTCTGCCCGACAAGGCTCGTCACGACCTGTGGTCCGTCCTGCTCGTCGATGCTCGGCGCGGGCAGCCCGAGCCGGAGCATGTCGCCGACCATCCGGTCGACCCCGATGCCTTCCTGCTCCGCGACACGGATCGCGGCAAGCAGTCTGGTGAGTGCGGGGTTCCTGGACTTCGACGGGTGCGTGATGATGTTGCCCGGATTGACGCCCGGCGCGAAGCCGCCGGGGCTCGTGACCCGGAGCGTGGCCCCGATGTGCTCGACCACGGTGGGAGCGGGGCTGTGCCAGTCGCGGTGCGCGAGTCCGTTCACAATCGCCTCTCGGACCGCACGCTCCGGGAGCTGTCGGACCTGCCCGATCACGAGGCCGGACGGGACGTGTCGAACGGGGTTGTTGGCCTGCGCCGCGCCGAAGACCTCGGTGAGCTGCTCGACAAGGGAGCGCGACTCGCGGCGCACCCGCTGGTCGGAGTCTCCCCCGGCCGTTCTGCGATGGATGTAGTCGATGGCCGGCTCCGGTCGCCAGCTGGTCAGCAGGAGCGCCGCTGCGTTGGTCAGCATCCCGTCGCCGGTCACGGCGTTGAGTCGCCGCAACAGCTCACCGGTAGGGACTCGGGAGAGCTCGGCAGCCGTACGTTCCGCGGAGTCGGACAGTAGTTCCCGGACCAGCGCGACCGCGACCTCCCGCGCCTCGGACTCCGGTAGGTTGCTCGGCTGCGCGGACCAGTCGTAATGCTGTCGCATCCGACGGCTGTGCCACGTGGTGGCGTCGACCTCGACGTAGTGGTCGTCGACGCGCCACGCGATCCTGTTGTTCCAGCGAACGGGCTCGATGGCCGACGGGGAGAGGACCACCAGCAGCCGGGTGCTCAAGACGACCGTCGCTCGCACATCCACGGTCAGACGGCGCTCGGTCAGCTGGTAGATCCGATGGCGCAGCCACTCGGTGTCGAGATCGGTACCGAGCAGCGTCCCGTCGTCGGTCACACCGACGATGAGCGCGCCGCCGCCCGGCGTGTTGGCCATGCAGGCAGCCTC
The DNA here is from genome assembly GCA_030453005.1 of Pseudonocardia sp. GTDB lineage: Bacteria > Actinomycetota > Actinomycetes > Mycobacteriales > Pseudonocardiaceae > Pseudonocardia. The sequence continues at coordinate 2,958 of JAKDLE010000175.1, forward strand.
GCCCGCCAGTGCCTTCGCCGCCACCTCGTTCTCGGCCTGCCCGGGGAGCAGCGCGCCCGCGCGGTCGCGCCGGCCGGCCTCCTCCTTGAGATCGATGTGGAGACGTTCCCGGACGGAACGTCCTTCGGCCAGTGCCGTCAGCGTGTCCTCGACGATCTGCTGGACGGGGTCCGGTCCGAAAATTGTGGTCACAGGCAACCTCCGCCGGTAGATCATAATTTCTCGCGAGCGAAATTATGGTTCGCCGACAGGGCGTGGTCCAGACACACATTGCGTCGTCGGCGCTGGTGGGCACCGGATCAGAGCGGCGCGGCCTCGTCGGGACGGGAGCGACCGCGCCGAACACCGCGCACAGCCCGGTTCAGCCAGCCACCACCGGGGCGAACGCCGTCCCGGCCACTGCTCCGGCCACGACGCCCGCGAGCAGCCCCGCCGCGCGCCGGGCCGGGCGGGCGAACCAGTGCGGCGCCAGCAGGAACCCGGGCAGGACCCAGGCGGTCGCGGCCGGGTGTCGGGGTGCACGTCTACGATCGACGGAACACGCCTGTCACCTGACCCAGGAGCACTGCAACCGCCGTGAGCACCGACCGCAACTCAGCGCAGGCGTCCACCCGTCCTGTCGTCCTGCTCGCCGAGAAGCTCGCCCCGTCCGCGGTCGCGATGCTCGGCGACGACGTCGAGATCCGCCATGTGGACGGCACGGACCGCCCCGCGCTCCTGGCCGCCATCGCCGACGCCGACGCGCTGCTCGTGCGCTCGGCCACCAGGGTCGACGCCGAGGCGATCGCCGCGTCCACGCGGCTGAAGGTCGTCGCCCGCGCGGGCGTGGGTCTGGACAACGTCGACGTCCCCGCCGCCACCGCTCGCGGCGTCATGGTCGTGAACGCGCCGACGTCCAACATCGTCTCCGCCGCCGAGCACGCCGTCGCGCTGCTGCTCGCCGCGGCGCGCCACATCCCGGCTGCCGACGCCAGCCTGCGCGCCGGGAAGTGGGCCCGCAGCTCGCTGACCGGTGTGGAGATCAACGGCAAGGTCGCGGGCATCGTCGGTCTCGGCAAGATCGGGCAGCTGGTCGCGCAGCGGCTCGCCGCGTTCGGCGTGGAGCTGATCGCCTACGACCCCTACGTCGCGCCTGCCCGGGCCGCGCAGCTCGGCATCGAGCTCGTGGGCCTCGACGAGCTGCTCCGCCGCGCTGAGCTGATCTCCATCCACCTGCCCAAGACCCCGGAGACCCTCGGTCTCATCGGCAAGGACCAGCTCGCGGTCACCCGGCCCGGCGTCATCATCGTCAACGCCGCCCGCGGCGGCCTGATCGACGAGGACGCACTGGCCGAGGCCGTGCGCAGCGGGCACGTCGGCGGTGCAGGCATCGACGTCTACGTCACCGAGCCCACCACGTCGAGCCCCCTGTTCGAGATCCCGCAGATCGTGGTCACCCCGCACCTGGGGGCGTCCACCGACGAGGCGCAGGACCGGGCGGGCACCGACGTCGCCCGCTCCGTGCTGCTCGCGCTGGCCGGTGAGTTCGTGCCGGACGCGGTCAACGTCCAGGTCGGCGGCGCGGTCGGCGACGAGGTGCGGCCGTGGCTGCCGCTGGCGCAGAAGCTGGGCACCATGCTCTACGCGGTGGCCGGGCGGGTGCCGAGCACCATCACGGTCGACGTCTCCGGTGAGCTGGCGTCCGAGGACGTCTCGGTGCTGCAGCTCGCGGCGCTGCGCGGGGTGTTCACCCACGTCGTCGAGGACCAGGTCACCTTCGTCAACACCCCGGCACTGGCCGCCGAGCGTGGCGTCGACGTCGAGCTGACCACGGCGCCGGAGAGCGAGAACTTCCGCAGCGTGCTGCAGCTGCGGGCCGCGATGCCCGACGGTGAGTCGATCACCGTCTCCGGCACGCTGACGGGTCGCGCGCAGGTGGAGAAGCTCGTCGAGGTCAACGGTCGCCACTTCGACCTGCGCGCCGAGGGCGAGGTGCTGCTCCTGGAGTACGCCGACCGCCCCGGCGTGATGGGCCGCGTCGGCTCGCTGCTCGGCGAGGCGGCGGTCAACATCGAGGCCGCCCAGATCAGCCAGACCACCGACGGCACCGACGCGGTCATGCTGCTGCGCGTGGACCGCCCGGTCGACCCGGCGGTGCTGGAGCCCATCGGTGCCTCGGTGGGCGCGAGCACCATCCGGCTCATCTCCTTCGACGGCTGACCGGGTCACCGGGCGGCCGCCGGGCCCGTCCCGCCCCGGCGGCGATCCCGCGTGTCGACGGCCCGGCGGGGGCGAGCACAATGGCCCGCTCGGGGGCGTGTCGGCCGTCCTCCGCGTCTCGGGCCACGGTTCCGCGGCGCGGTTCCACCCTTCGGGGTGACCACCAAGGAGTGGCCGGCGTCCGGTCGGCGCCGTCGCAGCCGGTAACGTTCCGGTGCCTGCCGGCACTGGAGGCTGGTTCCCGTGCCCGCCGGCACCAGAGGCGTCGGCACGTCATGTCACGAAAGGAAAACCTGATCATGCGCCTTGCGGTCATTCCCGGCGACGGCATCGGGCCGGAGGTCATCGAGGAGGCGCTGAAGGTGCTGGAGGAGGTCTCGCCGGGCGCGGAGACCACCACCTACGACCTCGGCGCCGCTCGCTGGCACTCCACCGGTGAGCTGCTGCCCGAGTCGGTGCTCACCGAGCTCCAGCAGCACGACGCCATCCTGCTCGGCGCCGTCGGTGACCCGTCGGTGCCCAGCGGCATCCTGGAGCGCGGCCTGCTGCTGCGTCTGCGCTTCGAGCTCGACCACCACGTCAACCTGCGCCCGGCCCGGCTCTACCCCGGCGTCCGCGGTCCGCTTTCGGGCAACGCCGAGATCGACATGGTGGTGGTCCGCGAGGGCACCGAGGGGCCCTACGTCGGCACGGGCGGCCTGCTGCGCAAGGACACCCCGCACGAGATCGCCACCGAGGTCAGCGTCAACACCGCGTTCGGCGTCGAGCGGGTGGTCCGCGACGCGTTCGGGCGCGCCTCCCGCCGCCCGCGCCGCCACCTCACGCTCGTGCACAAGACCAACGTGCTGACCTACTCCGGGCGTCTGTGGTCGCGGCTGGTGGAGGAGGTGTCACTGGAGCACCCCGAGGTGTCGGTCGCCTACCAGCACATCGACGCCACCACGATTCACATGGTCACCGACCCGTCGCGGTTCGACGTCATCGTCACCGACAACCTGTTCGGCGACATCCTCACCGACCTCGCTGCCGCCGTCACCGGGGGGATCGGGCTCGCCGCCAGCGGCAACCTCGACGTCAGCCGCCGCAACCCCAGCATGTTCGAGCCGGTGCACGGCAGCGCCCCGGACATCGCCGGGCAGGGCGTCGCCGACCCCACCGCCGCGGTCCTCTCGGTGGCGCTGCTGCTCGACCATCTCGGCAACACCGAGGAGTCCCGCCGCATCGAGGCCGCGGTGGCGTTCGACCTCGCCACCCGCGACCACAGCGCCACGAGCCACACCCGCAGCGTCGG
>JAKDLE010000176.1 GCA_030453005.1 Pseudonocardia sp.
GACCCTGCTGGCCAATTCGTTCGGGCCGAGCTGAGAGGCCCGGGCCGGGGGTGGCGGGTCCGACGGGGTGGAGGCCCGGCGCGGTGGTCGTTGCTGATCGTGCAGCAGGTACTCGGCCTCCTGGAGCCCGCGTAGGCGCTGGACGATCAGCACCGTGGGTAGACGCACCGGCTCCGCCGCCACCTCGACTGGGACCGCGCCGCAACGACGATCAGGGGCAGCGACGGGCACGAGCCGGTCGGCCGGCCGTCGCCGGGTCGAGCAGTGATCACCGTCTGGCGCACGGTGCTGCGGTCGCCGCTGCAGGAACGTGCGGCCGGTGGGGATCAAGGATGCCCGTGCCGGGCAAGATCGCTCCCACACGCACGTCAGTGCTCCGGTCGCCGCAGAGGCGTGCGGTTCACGGTGATCTCCGCTGCGGGGATCGGTGGTGCCGCCGCGATCGGATCGCTCTGGGAGGCTCGAGGCCCGAATTCGCCAGCAGGGTCCCGATGGCGATCAAAGCTGCGCCCTCGGTGAAGACGCGCGTCCTCGACCTCGCGGCTCCAGCAGCGACGGCCGTGTTCAACGTGGTCACCGCCGGATACGCCGAGTGCATCCGGGACACCGTCGCGCGCAGCGGGCCTGCCCCGCTCTCCGATGCTCCGGAGCTGGTGGTGAAGTGCCTGCCCGTGCTGGCACAGATCAACGCCTTCGCCGTCCAGCCGGTGGCGAAATTCGTCCAGGGCATCCTCGAGGACATCGACCTGGTCCGAGATGTCGCCCTCGACGCCAACGGTGAGGTCAGGATCGAGCGGCCCGCGCTGCCGACCCCCAACCTCTACATCAGCACCGGCTACGAGCGCGGGGCGTTGTACGTCCACCCGGACTTCCCCGCGACCATTGGTCTCGACAACCACAACTACATCTCGGCGCTCACCTGAACCGACCCGGCCGCCGGGCGCACCACGGCGACGGGCGTGCTCAACGAGCCGTAGACACCGGTGCCCTCGATCCCGACCAGCACCAGCGTGCCGAAGCCGCGCAACCACGCCAGCAACGCGGCGTAGCCGGCCGGGGTGGTCGGGAACTGCGCGGACCCCAGCATGCGTCCGGTGGCGTCGATCGCGGCGGCGGTGTGGGTGTCCTTGTGCGTGTCGACCCCGCCGGTCACCTCGACCAACAGCTCGGTGGCGGGCTCGTGCTGGGGTGCGGGATCGGGCTGTGTCATCGTGGGCATGGCTGTCCTGTTCTCTCGACCGGGCAGGGCAGCACGCACCAGCCGGGCGGCGGACAAGACAGTGATGGGTGCCTGCGGCACAGGCTCCTATGAGGTCACACCGCCATACCTGGTGAGTGCACAACGAGCCCCGCAGCGGACCGAACGACAGATCCGCTTGAAGACCCGAAGTCAGTCAGGCGTTGGGTCAGGACGACCGCTGCGAGGCTCGCCTTCCATTGTCACTGTCAGCCGTCGTCTCCGTTCACGAACACCGACTCGCCCGTGCTCGGGGCGTTGATCTTCTGCGGTCGTCACCGGATGTGCCTCCTCCGTTGCGTTGGGAGCGTCCGGTCGCCGCGCTGCTGCGGCGTTGCTGGTGCGTGGCCCAGGTCAGCGCCTCCGCGACCACGGGCTCACCAGGCAGCCCGAGGTTCGTCAGATGCGCCGTCACGCGGGGGGCGCCGCTGACCACAGCTCGACCACGGCAGGACCACGCGCCGACCACGGCATGACCACGCGGCCGCCCACCCGGTTCCCGACCCTGGGCGCGCTGACACGACGGCGCGAGGCGAATGCAGGTGAGGGACATGGCCTGGGTGCACGACACCGGGTACGCGCCGGCCTACGACCACACCGGCTACCCCGTGTCCGTCCTGCTCGACGGCACCGAGACCGGCAGCAGCTCAGCTCGGATCGAGTCCGAGGTCACCGGCTGGCGCTCCGCATGCGAGTGCGCTGGCGCGGCATGCTGTTCTACCCGCGCAGCGAATGGCTCAGCGCGAGCGGTATCGCCCCGGACGACGTCGACGGCTGGGAGACCGGCACCGCCACCTTCGCCGAGTGGCAACGCCACCTCGCCCGCGCCCTGCCGGAGCTCGCGGTACACGACCTGGCGAGGAAGCTCGCCGACATAGAGGAGCGGCTCCAGGCTGCGGTGCGCGCAGCTCGGTTTGCGGGTGTGTCGTGGTCACGCCTACGCACGGTGACGAACACAGCAACGGCCAACTCCGCCCGGCTGCGCGGAACAACGGACGATCGGCACCGGCCGAAGAGCTCAGGCCCGTCGGTCGAACCGTGACCGGACCGGCTCGCCACTGTGGCTTCAGGGCACGTTGATGACGGCACGCAAAACTCTGACATCCGTGCGGGGCGACACCCTGGGGATACCGGGAAACCAACGCGAGCGCGAGTGGGCGACTATGCGCGCGTTGTCCGACGGGTCGCCGCCCGTGCCATCGCTCGCTGACGGCGCGCGCGTGCCGACTGCAGAGCGAGGCGCACGAAATAGGCGGTCCTGGCGTGTTCGGCGCGCTCCGTAGGCGCCAGCACGCCGTCGGGGTCGACATCGTGTTCGAACCGCGCGTCCAACGCAGCGCGGGCCGGCGCCGTTGCGGCGCTACGATCCGTGGTCCGGGCCCACCGAGCGTGTGCGGCGGCCCGGGCCTGCATCGACCGTTCGGAAGGCGTGCTGTTGTTGCGCGGCATGGCCGACACGATGCGAAGGGCGCTTGGCTGGAGTGTGGTCTGGGCGTGGTTTCCCGTTGCTGCCACGTGGTCGGTGCGGAGACTGGAGGGATTCCTTCCCGAACTGGCTGTCCGGCATCGGTCTGCCGTTGAGCCGAGTCTCGTCGAATGCAACGCGGGCGCGGCTACCGCAGAGGGGAACGTTCTCGCGCTTGGATGCGCGCGTAGCCGGTCGGCGCCCCGGCTGCCCGTCGTTGTTCTGCGCCTGACAATCCGAGGCTTCTACGGAGCCGATGAGGCGGTATCGTCGAGGTGTTCGAACGCCAGGCCTGGTGATCGTCAACTCGCCAGTTAAATTTGCGGCACAGCGCTTGCATCTGAGCTGCGTACACGCAGCTCAGCACAGCGGAGACCGTTCGAGTACGACATCTACACGGGTGAGATGTTCGCCCGCTCCGCGGCGGCCCAGGCCGACTTCCTGGAACGCACCCTCAAGGTCACGGCCCCGGCCTGACCCCTCGGGTCGGTCAGACCGCGCAGGAGCCGTCGGCGCAGGCGCCGCCGTCCCCGCCTCCGCCCGCGGGGGTGAGGACGTGGAGCGGGTGCGCCTCCGCCCAGGCCGTCTCCAGCACCTGCAGCAGGGCGTCGGCGGGCTGGGCCCCGGAGACGCCGTACCTCCCGTCGACGACGAAGAACGGCCCGCCGCGGATCCCGATGGCGTGGGCCTGGCGCACGGCGGCGCGGCCCTCGGCGGGGTAGCGGTCCGACGCCAGCACCTCGCGGGCCTCGGCCTCGTCGAGCCCGGCCTCGGCCGCGAGGCGCGCGAGCGTATCGGGGTCGCCGATCCGCTCACCGTCGGTGAGGTAGGCGGCGAGCAGACGCTCCTTCACCGCGTCCTGCACACCGCGGTCGGCGGCGAGGTGGATCAGCCGGTGCGCGTCGACGGTGTTGCCGCCCCGCGCCTGCTCCAGCCGGAACTCCCAGCCCTCGCCCGCGGCGGCCCCACTCATCTGGCCAATCATGTCGAGCGCCTGCTCCGGCGACGTGCCGTACTTCTCGGCGAGGTGCTCGGTGAGCGTGCCCTCGCGCTCGCGGGGCGCGGTGGGGTCGAGCTCGAAGCTGCGCCACCGCACGGTCACCTCGTCGCGGTGCGGGAACCGCTCCAGGGCCTTCTCGAACCGCCGTTTCCCGATCGCACACCACGGACACACGACGTCGGACCAGATCTCCACCTGCATGCCCCGTCCAACCCCGGACGGCCCACCCGTGTTCCCTCGGCACGGTCCGGACATTCGGCCCTATACACCGGTTACCGGCCCGAAATACAGTCGATGCCATCTTGGCCCTATCGTGGCGTCATGCAGGAGAACCAGGGCGTGAGCGCGGTCCCGCCGCCCGACCCCACGGGCGGGATCGGGGTGATCGTCCCCTTCGACTTCGCCCTCGACCGCGAGCTGTGGCGTTGGGTTCCCGAGCCGGTCGAGCTGCACCTCACGCGCACCCCGTTCGTGCCCTCGCCGGTCACCGCGGAGATGGCGCGGGCCATCAGCGATCCGGAGCCCGTCCGCAGCGCCACGCGCGACCTGCTGGTGCCCGGCCCGGGCATCGTGGCCTACGCCTGCACGTCGGGCAGCTTCGTCGACGGCGTGACGGGGGAGCACGCGCTCCTCGAGGTGATGCGGGGCGCCGGTGCACCACACGCGCTGACGACGGCCGGTGCGCTGGTGGCGGCGCTCGGCTCGGTCGCCGCCACCCGCGTGGCGATCGTCACGCCCTACGTCGACTCTCTCACCGACCTGCTCGCCGCCTACCTCGCCGCGAACGGCATCACCACCGTCGCGTCGGTGGGGCTGGGGCTGCTCGGCCAGATCTGGCGGGTGTCCTACGAGGAGGTGGTGCGCGCGGTCCGCGCGGCCGACCACCCCGACGCGCAGGCGATCTTCATCTCGTGCACCAACCTCGCCACCTACGACGTCATCGCACCCCTGGAGCGCGAGCTCGGCAAGCCGGTGCTCACGGCGAACCAGGTGACGGTCTGGGCCGCGCTGTCCGCGATCGGAGTGCCTGCGAGCGGCCCCGGGCAGCGGCTGCTCGTCCGCGGCGCCGGACGGTTGCCGCACCTGCGGGCCGTACCCGACTCGGCCCCGATGCGGCACCGCCCCGGCGGGGGAGCCGACTCCCTGCACCGCGTCCGGGTGCGGCTGCCCGACGCCTCGGGCGCCCTGGCCCGCCTCGCCGAGGCCGTCGCCTCGTCCGGCGGCAACATCCTGGGGCTGTCGGTGTACGGACAGGACTCGCGTTCCGTCGTCGACGAGCTGATCGTCGGTGGGGCACCGGACGCGGAGCTGCTCGCAGGCTCCGTGCGCTCGGCCGTCGGCCCGGCGGCGGGAGCGGTGCTGGTCACCGAGGCCGACCCGCACGACCTCGTCGACGCGCCCACCCGCGCTCTCGACCTCGCCACCCAGGCGGTCACCACCGGCGATCCGGTCTCGGCGCTCGCCGCGCTGCTGCACGCCGACGTCGTGGAGTTCGCCCTCGATGACCCCGACACCGACGACCACCTGCTCGCGGTGCCCGCACCCGGGCACGGCTGGCTGGTGGCCCGACGGTCGTGGGCTCCGTTCACCGTCACGGAGTCGGCCCGGGCGGAGGCGTTCCTGCGCCTGCTGACGGCACTCGCGGCGAACGCGCTCACCGTGGAGGCCTCGTGAGTCTGCCCGGCGACTGGGAGCAGTGGCGCGACCGCGTCGACCTCGCGGGCTACGACGAGCGGTGGGAGCGGATCGCCGCCGAGGGCGGCAACCCGCACGGGGAGGCCGACCTCGTGGCCTCCCTGTCCCCCGCCTCGGTGCTCGACGGCGGGTGCGGCACCGGCCGGGTCGGGATCGAGCTGGCCCGCCGCGGCGTCACGGTGCTGGGCGTCGACCCGGATCCGGACATGATCGCCGCCGCCCGGGCCAAGGCGCCCGAGCTGGAGTGGCTGCAGCTCGACCTCGCCGATCTGGACCGTCCCGACCGGTTCGACGTGGTGGTACTGGCGGGCAACGTCGTGCCCTACGCGCAGCGCCGCGCCGCACTGGTGGCCGCCTGCGGGCGGCACCTCGCGCCGGGCGGGCGGCTGGTGGCGGGCTTCCAGCTCCAGGTCGGCTGGCCCACCCTCGACGAGTACGACGGCTGGTGCGCGGCAGCCGGACTGGCCGCCGAGCACCGGTGGTCGAGCTGGGACCGCGAGCCCTACGCCGGGGGCGACTACGCGGTATCCGTGCACCGCTCCGCCTGAAATGTTGTCGGTGATCGTCGAGAACGGGACATGCGCGTCACCGGTGGCGCGTGTCCCGGTCCTGACGATCTACGGCGCCCGGGTCGCCACCGCGGCGTCCAGGGCCGAGCGCATCTCCGCGACGGGCCCGGGACGGCCGGTCATCAGCTCCACCTGCGCGACGGCCTGGTGCAGCAGCATCTCCAGACCGCTCACGACCCGGGCCCCGGCCGCCTCGGCGGTGGCGGCGAACGCGGTGGGCCACGGCGCGTAGACCACGTCGAGCACCACGCCGGTGGCGCCGGTGAGCCCGTCGGCGGCTCCGCGGGGCAGCGTGGAGACCACCACGTCCGCACCGGCGAGCTGCGCACTCGCCCGCCCGGGGTCGGTGAGCGCCTCGCTCACCACGGGGTCCATGTCGAGCCGCCGGGCCGCCGCGCGCAGCTCCCCGGCCCGCTCGACGGACCGCGCCAGCACGTCGACCTCGGTGGTCCCCAGCTCGCGCAGCGCCGCCAGGGCCG
>JAKDLE010000177.1 GCA_030453005.1 Pseudonocardia sp.
CGGTGATCCGTCACCTTGCGGCGACGCTTCTCGATGAGAAAGATGATCCCCGCCGCAGTCACGCCCAACGCGACGAACGCCGAGTGCGTGTCCACTGGAGGCAGCCACGGGATCAGGTCGCTCAGCGTCGGAAACACGTCAGCCCGCCAGCATCCGGAACCAGAACATGACCCAGAACGGGATGGCGACCGCCGCGCCGACCGCGGAGGAGAAGCTCTCAGCCTTCTGGGGTTCCGCGGACGGCAGACTTGAGAGTGTCCCGCCGCGGCCTGGCGAAGCGGTGTCGGTGTCGGGCCCACTGATCGCCGACGCCCGTGTCGATCAGGTCCTACCCCAGGGCGCTACTCGTGTTCTCGACCTCGACATCCCGCTGTCGGTCAGTTCGTCCTCGGGCAGGACCGTGGACGTTCAGGGCCGCGTCCTCGACCTGGCTGACCCGCTCACCGAGGGCATCTACCGGATCGACCGGGGTACGCCCACTGACGGCGAACGAGACGTGATCCTCTCGTCCGCGCTCGCAGCGAAGCTGTCGGTCGACGTCGGGCAGCGGGTACAGGTCAACGGTCATCCCATGGAGCTCGTCGCCCTGGTCTCCGATCCGCGGGACCTCGGCCGGGCGATCGCAGTGGTACCGCCGGCGGCCATCGAGGACGGTGGTCCGCTGCACCGACTCCTCGACGGCGAGCACGTGGGCACCGCCCGCTGGCTGCTGCACCTGCCCGAGCAGTTGAGTCCCGACGAACGAGTGACTCTCGCCGCCCAGGGGCTCGCGCTCGTCGAGCGAGAGGCGGCGTTGCGCAGGCTCGCCGACGATCCACTCGTCGAGTCCGCGGCGCTGGGCCTGGGCGCTGGGCTGCTGGTGGAGTCGGCACTGATGGCTGCCGCCGCTTTCACCGTGGTGGCACGCGCCCAACGCAGGAACATCGGGCTCCTCGCCGCGCTCGGAGCATCTCGGAAGGTGCGTTCGGCCTGCGTCCTGCGTTACGCGGTCCTGGTCGCGGTCAGCGGAGCGGTCGCCGGTGCGCTGCTGGGTGAGCTCGCGGCGCGAATCGCGGCGCCTGTACTGGCGCGGCGCACCGAACAGGACTGGGGCCGCTTCGATCCGTCCGTTGTGACCGTTTCGTTGCTTATCGTGGTCGCCGTAGCCGCTGCACTATTGGCCGCATGGCTGCCGGCGCGGGAGTCGTCGCGGCTCCCGGTGCTCCCCATGCTGCGCGAGTCTGCCCTGGCAGGCACAGCCAGCCGATCGCAGTGGATCAACGCAATGGTTTGGCTGATCCTCGGGGTCGCCGGCTTCGTACTGATGGCGCTGGGGGGACCGGTTTGGGCAGGCAACCCACTGCTGGGAGTCGGGGCCGTCGTCGCGAGCGTAGTGGCGCTCGCCGGGCTCGGTAGCGACCGGCTTGCGGCGGTGGCCCGACAGCCCCTGCCCAGCATCAGACCCCTGTCCCGCATCGTCATACGCAGCCTCGCGGTCATTCCGGCCCGGCTCGGTGCACTCGTCGCCGCGACGGGTCTTCTGATCGCGATCGGCAGCGCCGGCCTGGTGGTGTCCTCCTCCACCGTTGCCTATCGGTCTGAGCACTACCAGCCTCCGGTCCCCACCGGGGCGGTGTTGGTCCAGACCAACTCGGCCCTGACCGACACCGAAGTCGAGGCGATCGTCCGTTCCAGCGGTGCCGCGGCCGCGGCATCGTTCATCCCGGCGACGACCGCGCTCGACTCGGGCAGCGATCAGGTCCTGGCAGCCACCCCGCTACTTCGGTGCTTGGAGAGAAATCAGGAGGTCAGCGGCCTCATCACGGCTTCGGCCTGCATCGACGAGGGGCGAACCGGCGTGATATTTCCCAGTGTAGGAAGCGCCGAGACATCGGCGATCGAAGCCATCCTGGGAAGTTCCATCGACGACCAGGCGCGGTCGGTGTTTGCAACCGGTGGCGCTGTCGTGATCAGCACGGGTGTGCTCGACGGCAGGGCACTCGACCTCGTCCGCCTGCCCCGCCGGTCTGCACAGGACGATCCAGACGCCCTGGCAGCTGTCGCCACGCTGCCGGCCGTTCAGATCGCAGCACGGCCGCAGTATACCGACCTCCCAGTGGCGTTCATGCTGCCGGCCACCGCCGCGCAGCTCGGGCTGGATCTCGATGGCGCCGGCGTCGATGTGCTTCTGCTGCCCGACCACGGGCCGAACCCGGCGCCGATCGACCTCGGCCGGGTGCGCCGGGCGCTGCCGGTGGACCAGCAAGCCCAGGCACGGATCGTGACCGCAGGCGGTCCGGCCGGTCTCGGGGTGCTGCGGGCGGTGTATACGGCGCTCCTCATCGGCACGGTCGCGGTCGGTGCCACAGTCGTCGGCAGTGGCGTGGCGTTGTGGGGCGCCGAGTCTCGGCCCGAGCTGTCCCGGCTCGCGGTCATCGGAGCGCGCCGTCGTTGGCGGCTGTCCACGGGAGCGGCCCACGGCGGGACCATCGCGGCGCTCGCGTGTCTCGCGGGGGTGCCCCCGGGGATGGTCGCGGGCGCGCTGTTCCTGGGCGCCGTCGATGTCGCGGTGACGATTCCCGTGCTCGCACTCGTGGCGACGTTGGTCGGGACACTGCTCGCGGCCGCGGCCGCCGGTGCGGCCGTCACCCCGAAGGGGGCGACACTGATCCGTTCCCGGCTGTAGCGTGAGCCACGAGAACAGGAGGTTCGCTCATGTTCGATGAGTTCAGCAGGCTGGCGCTGGCGGCGGTGCTCTCGGCGGCCGAGCACGCACGCCACGAGCTGAGCTGTGCGGCCCTGATGCGGGAGGTCGTGAAGCACGAGGGTGTCGCGGCGGCCGTCCGTCGGCTCGGTGTCGACCCCAGTCGATTGACCGACGCCGACTCGGCCACCGTTGACGGCGGACGGTTCGGCTTCGTGCGCCGCAGGAGGGCTCGGTCGCGTGCGCTGCCCTTCTCCCTCCCGGCCAGGGCGGCGTTGGACCGCGCCGTCGACCTGCGGCGGCATCTCGACCGTCCCGCCGTCACCCTGGGGCTCCTGATGATCGCGCTGATCGAGGACGACAGCCCGGCGGGCGCGGCGCTGCGCGCCCGGCTGCCGGACCCGGCGGAGGTCCGCCGCGAGCTGGCCGACGTGGCCGATCCACCCGAACCCGCCCGTGCGGTGGCGGCCCACCGGGTCCGGCTCACGCAACGGCCGTCCGCGTAGCTCAGGCCGTCACCGCAGCGCAGGCAGGACCTCGTCGGTCCAGGCCCGGAAGAACGCGTCGTGGTTCCCGCCGATCTGCTGGACGTGGACCTCGTCGAACCCCGCGTCGACGAACCGCTGCGCGGCCGCGACGTGCTTGTCGGGGTCGGGGCCGCAGGCGAACTGCCGGCCGACGGCGTCGCGCGGCACCAGCGACGCGGCGTCGGCGACGTCCTGCGGGCGCGGCAGGGTCTGGCCGAGCTGCCCGGGCAGCAGCTCGTTGGCCCACAGCCGGTGCGCGGTGTCGAGACCCGCGTCCTCGTCAGGAGCCCAGCACACCTTCATCCCGCCCTGCACCGGACGGTTGCCGCCGCCGGACTCCCGGTAGAGACGCACCAGGTCGGCGTCGGGCACGGCGGTGCAGAACCCGTCGCCGATCCGGGCGGCCAGCTCGGTGGCCTGCGGCCCGAACCCGGAGACGTAGATCGGCACGGGCTCGTCGGGGCGGGTGTAGATTCGCGCGTCCTGGCACTCGTAGTGGGCGCCGTGGAAGCTGACCTGCTCGCCGAGGTGCAGCAGCCGGATCAGCTCGACGGCCTCCTCCAGCATGTCCAGGCGCACCCCCACCGAGGGCCACGGGTCGCCGAGGATGTGCTCGTTGAGCGCCTCGCCGCTGCCCACGCCGAGCACGAACCGGCCGTGGTGCTGCACCGCCGCCGTCGCCGCGGCCTGGGCGATCACCGCCGGGTGGATGCGCGTCGTGGGGCAGGTGACGGCGGTGGTCACGGGGATCGACACCGCCTCGCTCAGCGCGCCGATCACCGACCACACGAACGGGCTCTGGCCCTGCTCGTCGGTCCAGGGGTGGTAGTGGTCGGAGATCCACAGCCGCTCGAACCCGGCCTCCTGCGCGGACCGGGCCTGCGCCACCAGCTCCCGCGGGCCGTACTCCTCGCATGCCAGGAAATACCCGAAGCTCGTCATGGTGCCCGGCTACCCCGGCGCGCCGCGGCCATGCATGCCCCGGCCGTCCGCGGGTAGGCCGTACGCATGGCCATCGCGACGACCAACCCGGCGACGGGCGAGACGATCCGCACCTTCGACGAACTCACCGACGAGCAGGTGCAGCAGAAGCTGCAGACCGCCGCCGAGGCGTTCCGCGGCTACCGCACCACCACCTACGCGCAGCGCGCCGGGTGGCTGCGCCGCGCCGCGGACCTGTTCGACGCCGAGGCCGACGAGCTCGGTGCGCTGGCCACCCTCGAGGTCGGCAAGACGCTGGCGTCGAGCGTGGCCGAGGTGGGCAAATGTGCGAAGGGCTGCCGTTGGTACGCCGACCACGCCGAGCGGATCCTCGCCGACGTGCCCCACGACGTGGACGGCGCGAACGTCTTCACCCGCTACGAGCCGCTCGGGCCGGTGCTGGCGATCATGCCGTGGAACTTCCCGTACTGGCAGGTGCTGCGCTTCGCCGCGCCCGCGCTCATGGCGGGGAACGTCGGACTACTCAAGCACGCCTCGAACGTGCCGCAGGTGGCGCTCGCGATCGAGGACGTCCTGCGCCGCGCGGGGTTCCCCGACGGCGTGTTCCAGACGCTGCTCATCGGCTCGTCGAGGATCGAGGGGATCATCGACGACGACCGCGTCCGCGCCGTCACCCTCACCGGCAGCGAGCCCGCGGGCCGCCAGGTCGGCGCCCGCGCCGGGGGCAACGTCAAGACCAGCGTGCTGGAGCTGGGCGGCAGCGACGCGTTCATCGTCATGCCGTCGGCCGACCTCGACGAGGCCGTCGGCAACGCCGTCACCTCGCGCACCCTGAACAACGGGCAGTCCTGCATCAACGCCAAGCGGTTCATCGTCCACGAGCAGGTGGCCGAGGAGTTCGAGCGCAGGCTCACCGAGGCGATGCAGGCCCTCACGGTCGGCGACCCCACCGACCCGGACGTCGACATGGGGCCGCTGTCCTCCCCCGACGCGGTGGCGACCATCGACCAGCAGGTGCGCGACACCGTCGCCGCCGGGGCCCGGCTGCTCACCGGGGGCGAGCCGCTCGACGGACCGGGCGCCTTCTACCCGCCCACCGTGCTCGCCGACATCCCCGACGGCTCCCCCGGGCACCGCGAGGAGCTCTTCGGGCCCGTCGCGCTGCTGTGGCGCGCCCGCGACGTCGACGACGCCATCCGCATCGCCAACGACTCCACCTTCGGCCTCGGCGGCAGCGCCTGGACCCGCGACCCGGGCGAGCAGGAACGGTTCGTCGACGAGGTGGAGACCGGCATGATGTACATCAACAAGTTCACCGAGTCGACGCCCGAGGTGCCCTTCGGCGGGACCAAGAACTCCGGGTACGGCCGGGAGCTCGCGCAGTTCGGCCCGCTGTCGTTCGTCAACGCCAAGACGGTCTGGATCGCGGGGTCGGAACAGGGCGGGGGCGGGGTGGAGTAGCGGTATCCTGCGTCCTATGACCGCGGATCCCGTGGTGGACCACCTGAGGTTCACCGTCGAGCAGTTCGAACGGATGGGCGAGGTCGGCGTCCTCGACCCAGAGGTGCGCTACGAGCTGCTCGACGGGGAGATCGTCGTCATGTCACCGATCGGTCCGAAGCACGCAGGCGTGGTCAACCGCAGTGCGAGGCGCTTCTTCGACCGCTTCGACGGGCTCGCCACGGTGATGGTGCAGAATCCGATCCGTCTGCTCCCGAGCTCCGAGCCCCAGCCCGATCTCGTGGTGGCGCGAGAACGGCACGACTTCTACGAGAGCGCTCATCCGACCGCCGAGGACACGTTGCTCGTCGTCGAGGTGGCCGACTCGTCGCTGCGCAGCGACCGGCTGGTGAAGGTGCCGATCTACGCTCGACAGGGCGTGCCCGAACTGTGGATCGTCGACATCGCGGCCCGGGTGGTACACATCCACACCGAGCCGACGGCGAACGGCTACCGCACGGTCCGCAGCGCCCGGGGCGACGAGGTGATCGCGCCGCAGTCGGTCGCGGGTGTGACGTTCACTCCGAACGACCTCCTCGGGGACTGATTCCTCGCCGCACTGTTCGGACGAGCACCCCCCGCACCTGCTCGGCGATGACGAGGTCCTCCCGGGCCGACACCACCACCGTGTGCGCCGCCGCGGTGTCCGCGCCGACGACCGCGTCCCCGTCCGCCGCCGCGTTGCGGTCGGCGTCCATCACCAGGCCCAGGAACCCGAGCCCGTCGACGACCCGCTGGACCTGGCCGCGGTCCTTCGTCGGTGCCACAT
>JAKDLE010000178.1 GCA_030453005.1 Pseudonocardia sp.
GACCGCCCACGGACCGCGCTATCGTCGTCCACATGAACCCCTGCCTGCCGCAGGGGTGCAACTCCGGCGAGTTCATGTCCCCCCTCGGACACAGGATTACCCCATGACTCGCGGGTAGCGTGTCGCGGCGGATCGGGCTCCGTCAGATCGCATCGCAGGCAGCCACCCTCCAACCGGTGCGGTCGTGCTCTATCACCATCGTCTGCGACCGCAAGAGTGCCACCGCCGCCAGCGCGTTCGGAGCATAGGCGTCTCCGTCGACCAACTGGCGCCGGGAGAGCTCGGTGAGCAGGTGATCCTCGCGGACGTAGAGGTTCTTCGGTCGGCCCGGGGGCGCGGGCCGGGCGCTGTTGTGACCGTGACGGCAGCGGTACCCGGCGCGGCCGTTGACCCAGTGGGCGTCCAGGAGCCGACCGCAGAGCCCGCACCGGATCAGCCCCGCGAGCAGGTACCGGCGGATTACGCCGTCGTCGGTCACGCGTGCGGCCCGGATCTGCTGGACGGCAACGAAGTCCGCCTCGGTCACCAACGCCGGATGCGCCAACGACGCGGAGATCGCCCACTCGGCTGGGAGCACCCGTCGTCCACCGCCCGGTGTCGCGCACTGATTGCGCCGCCAGACCTCCCTGCCCGTGTAGCGCGGGTTGGCCAGAATCACCGCTACGGACCGCAGGTTCCACGCCTGCCCGCTGCGGTGGCGATTCCGTCCGGGATCCGCAGCCGACGGGCATGCCACGCCTCGTTCGTTCAGCTCCCGAGCGATCCCGGCCACACTGCGACCGGCCAGTCGCTCGGCGAAGATCCACCGCACATGCCGCGCGGTCACCGGATCCGGATCCAGCCGCTGCTGCCGCCGCCCCCACGCCGCGTGCGCCCGATTCGGATGCGCTCCGGCGTCCACGAGCCGATACCCGTACGGCGGCCGACCCCCGAGGAACCGGCCCTGCTCAACCGTCTGAGCGGTCATCGCCGCCAACGTCCGGTGCCGCGACCGCACCACCTCGCGCTGCGACTGCGCAGCGAGCACCTGCATCAACACCCGGTGATCCGGGTCGGTGAGATCCACCGGCCCGCTCGTCTCGGGCAGCCAGACCGCCACGCCTTGTGCAGCCAGCAGTGCGGCGACCTCATGGAACTGGCGATCGGCGAACGCCCGCTCGAACTCCCCGACCACCACCGCATCGAAACCACGACTCGGCCCCTGCGCCTGCTCCAGCAGCGCCGCCGCCTGCGGCCGCCGCACCCACGGCACCCGACGCGAACACCCGACATCGAAGAATTCCCTGGTGATCGCCCCGTGCCCGGAGATCACCGACGCGGCCATCTCCCGCTGCCATGCGCGCGACGTCACCGGACCCTGGAACTCCGTCGTCGATGTCCGTCCGTAGAACGCGAACCGCAACCCGGAGACGGCCGTCTCGGGCTGCACACCGCGTCGACGCCGAGCTTCCGCCCACCTTTGAAGAGCATCTCGATCACCGATCTCGAACAGAGTGTCCATCCGACCATCACAGCCGGGCCGGGATCGGCTCAGCCCGACTGTGGTGGCGGGACGTGCTGCGTCGTGCTCGGGTCGGGGAAGCCCAGGCTCCGGTAGCCGGGCGCGCGCTTGCGCAGCGAGGACGCGAGCACCCCGGTCTGGATGTCGTGGTAATCGTGCACCTCCACGACGTGCTTGCCTGGTGCCGCACGCAGCACCCGGCCGACGTACTGCACGAGCCGACCCTTGAACGCGATCGGTGCCACCAAGAACAGCGTGTCAAGGGCGGGGCAGTCGAACCCCTCGCCGACGTACGGGCCCGTCGCGACCACCAGAAGCGCCCCGACGTCCGACTGAAGCTGTTCCAGGGCATCGCGGCGCTGACTCGCTCCCATCCCGCCCAGCAGCACGACCGGTTCGTGTCCTGCGGCCTTCAGCAGGTCGGCGAGCAGCGCGACGTGCGCGGTCCACTGGGTCAGGACCAGGCAGTTCCGCCCGCGAGCGAGGGCGGCCAGGACGTCGGCGAGCACCTGCTGGTTGCGGGCGTCGTCAGCTCTGAGGTCGCGGTAGACGGCGGCTATCCCGCCAGGAGCCGACGGGTCCGCGTCTCCGCGGTAGACGAAGTCGGTCAGGTGGACAGTGAGGGATCGTTCCGCTGTGCCACCGGCTGCGGCGGCGGCGAGGGTGCCCGGCTCGGGAGCGGTCATGGTGTGCCGGACCGGGCCGAGTTGCAGCGCGATCAGGTCGTCCAGCTCGTCGCGGCGGTACGGGGTTGCGGTCAGCCCGAGCCAGCGCCGGGCCGGGATCTGGCGGACGGCGTTGTCGAAGGCGGCGGCCGGGAGGTGATGGCACTCGTCGACCACGACGAAGCCGTAACCGGCGGTCAGCTCCGGCAGGTCGTCGCGTCGAGCGAGGGTCTGCAGGGTCACCACGTCGACCGTGCCGCGCAGCTTGGTGCGACCGCCACCGAGCTGGCCCGCGGTGACGCCGAGGTGCTCGGCCAGCCGCGCCCGCCACTGATCGGCGAGGGTCTTGCGGTCGACCAGCACCAGCGTCGAGGTGGCGGGCCGCGCGATCAGCGCGCACGCGATCACGGTCTTGCCCGCCCCGGGCGCCGCGACCAGCACCCCGTGGTCGTGATCGGCGAGGTCGGCGACGGCGTCGGCCTGGTCGTCCCGCAACGTCGCAGTGATATCGAACTGCTGCGGCGTGCCGTCCGCGCGCCGGTCGTCGATCTCCAGCGCGCTGCCGGCCTCCGCCACGGCGCTCGCCAGCAGGCCGGCCAGCCCGCGTGGAAGCACCAGCCGGCCGTCGAAGGTCTCGTCGAAGGAGTGCAGGAACCGCGGGACGCCCCAGGTCGAGAAGCGGCGACGCTGCCGGTCGTAGAAGGCCGGGTTCGCCATTGACGCCGCATGCTTGAGCGTCGCGAGAAGCGCCGGAGTCAGCGCGGCCATGTCGACCGAGGCGCCCGCGGCGAGCTGCACGCCCACCACCGGCGCCGCCCGCGGTTGGATACCCGACGCCGTGGACGGCACCAGCGTAGTGACGGCGACACCGACCTTCGGCGGGGCGACCTGCACGGCGAGACGCGCCACCTCCCGTGGGGTCAGCCGGTGCAACGAGGCCAGGTAGGACCACTGGTCGGCGTGCGGCTCCAGGGTCGCCAGATCGAGGAACACCGTCGCTCCGTGCCGGCGTGATCGGCCCTGCAACGGCGCCGCGATCAGGTTCCCGATGCCTCCCGCTGCCGGGAGCACGTCCTGGGACGGGAACAGCCGGTCATAGGCGGTCAGGTTCATCCGGCCCCTCAGCGCGATCGCCTCCCGCAACAGCCCTGAACCCAGCCCCGTGCAGTGCTGGCGGGCACCGGGCCGGTGAAGAAGATCCAGACGTGCGCACCGATCCCCGACCGGGACACCTCCAACGCCGCCGGAACCCCGACCGACCGAGCCGCCTTGAGACAGGCCAGCGCATCAAGAGTCGCGGACGGGCCGTCGAAGTCCGCCGCGAGCCAATGGCACGTGTCGCCGGTGAGCAGCGGGTACAGGCCGAGGTGGACCTCACCTTTCAGATGCGCCTCGACCACCCGGTCCGTCAGGCGCAGATACGGCCGGTTCGTACCCTTCCGCCACCCGCCCTCGACCGCAGGCGACCATCCCGATCGGCCCGTCCGCGCGTTGTCCCATCGGATCGCATACACGTCGGTGCGGGCGGCGAACAGCGTGCGGAAGAATCGGACCTTGTCCGGCCCGGACGACGACGCGGTCACCGGACCGGGACGGTCGAGGAACAGTCCCGTCTGCGCGGCGGCGGGCGGGCGAGCCTGCTCGGGCGTCAAGTCCAGCAGCCGTCGCAGCCGCGCGTTCTCCGCCCGCAGCGCCGCCATTTCGGCCTTGGGTGAGGAGGATGGTGGGCCTGTCACGGCCTGGCGTACCCAGGCCGCTCGAAGTGCGCCCATGTCAACAGACCGCGCAACGCGCCGAACTCGCAGGCACCCAGCCGCTGATCCATCGCCGCGAACTCGATGTACTCGCACCCGATCACCCCTCAACGGTAGCCAGAACGTCCGCGGCCGAAGTCCGCTGGTGGCCGGCGTGTCGATCAGGGCACACTGTCGACGTGACTCCGTCCGTGCTGCCGCTGGAGCGCCCGGTCTACGGCATGAGCCAAGCCGCGCGCCTGCTCGGCCTGCGCACCGACGCGCTGCGCCGCTGGATCGACGGCTACCAGCGCGCCGGCACCACCTACGCCCCGGTCATCCGGGAAGAGTCCACCGGCGACGACACCGTGACCTGGGGCGAGTTCGTCGAAGCCGGCTACCTGCGCGAGTACCGCGCCAAGCAGGTCACCCTGCAGTACCTCCGCCCGGTCATCGCGATCCTGCGCGAGGAACTCGGCGTCCGCTACCCGCTCGCGACCCTCAAGCCCTACACCTCCGGGCGCAGCCTCGCGCTCAAGGTGCAGAAGCAGGTCGGCCTCGACCCGTCGCTCAACATCGTCGTCCTCGGCCGCGACGGCACGCTGCAGCTCACCGACGCCGCCGAGGCGTGCCTGGAGAAGGTCGACTTCGATGACGATGGCACCCGCGATGCCCGCCGCCTCTACCCCCTCGGCCGCGGCGTCCCCGTCGTCCTCGACCCCGACCACGGCTTCGGTGAACCCACCCTGACCAGCGGTGTCCGCACCGAGGCGGTCGCCGAGCTCGTCGCTGCAGGCGAATCCCGCGAACGGGTCGCCGCCGTGTACGACATCGGCGTAGAGGACGTCGCCGCCGCGGTTCGGTACGCGCACGACCGCGTCGCCTAATGACCTCGTGCCCGCAACCCCACAGGCCCCGCGCTGGTTCGTCGACGAGAACAGCCTCGGTGTCGCCCCGAGCCTGCTTCTTCAGCCACTTCGGAAGGCCTGCGACTCGCCCTGTTCTCCCAGCTCCGACTGTGGCTGCGGTACCGGGGCGACATCGTGGCACTCGTGACCGAAGAGCCGGCGCCTTGGCTCGCCAGCGTCAACCGCACCGGCGTCCACATCTTCGACAGCCGCTGACCCCGCGACCGGCTCCCGATCTACGAGCCGAGCGCCGGCTTCCGTATCGTCCTGGCGAGTGGAAGAGCGCCGGTGGGCGCCTGCCACCGCAGCCAACTCCAGCGGGTGGAGGATCCGTGCCAGCACGAAGATCGGGATTGAGCGCCCTGTCGGCGGCGGAGAAGGGAGAGCTGCTCGACGCCCGGCCCGCCCTTCGCGAGCAGGCCGAGGAGCTCGCAGTTCGGCGGCTCTCGAGTGTGGAACCGGCCGAGGTCGCGGACGACGTGGAGTCCACCCTGCGATCTGCGCACATCTACGAGCTTAACGGTCGAGCGGGATACCAGCCCGGGATTGGCTACGTGCACCCGGTGGAGGCCGCCGCGGAGATCCTCGACGAGCTGCTCCAAACCCTACCTCGACGATCTCCGGCGGCACGCGGAGCTGGGCATGAAAGCCAGCGCAGTAGACCTTGCGGTGGGTATTCTCGGTGGCCTCCACCGATGCCGCGACGGCAGTTCGGAATCCTTGCTCGAGTACTCGCCGGACCACGCCGACGAGCGCGCCGCAGAGGTCGTTCGGCGATGCAGCGCGTCGGGGGTGGCACTGCCCGTTGATGACTTCGCCGATGTCCTGTCGGGCTGGGAGCTCTTGATCCAGCACAGTTGTGGACCACGAGCCGGACGGTCGAGGCGATGAGTGATGCGGGTTGGTCCGCCCTCGGTGTCGACGGCACCCACCGGTACGAGGCGGCCGCCCTTTTCGGTGTACTGGCCCGAGGAGGAGTTCCGCATCCTCATCGCGCGATGGCCCCCGTCCTGACCGCCCAGGTGGGCGCGACGTGGGACGAGCACCGCCAGCGTGTGGAGCGTTATTGCGCATCCGTCCAACAGGCGGGACTTCCGGTTCAGCAGCTTCCTGCGGACGTGAACGGATTCGTGGCCCATCTCGCGGCGAACCGGGTCACCACCCCTGGCGAGGACGACCTGGCCGACTATCCGGACCTGCGCACCGCCACATTGCCACTGGAATCCTGGCCGCCAGCACGAACAGAACCATGCTGGTGTGGCTCTGGCCGCAAGTACAAGCAGTGCTGCCGCCGGCACGGGCTCGGGACCCTCGGCTGACACCGCTGACCCACCCTGCGGACTCAGATCACGTGTGGGGAGGGCTCGTCACGGCGAGGCGTGCTTGAGGACGTCAGACCCCTACGGCGACCCGCGAACCGCGCCTCAAGGTTCGCCGCCATCCAGGCCCTGAGCCTGAAGACACCCGCTGCGGATGCGGCCACGAGCCCCAGTGGATCTCGACACCGGGTAGCCTTGTATCGCCCAGGAAGGAGGTGCCATGACGATCGAATCGTACCTGACCCCGCTGCTGACCGCACGAGAGACCGCGCGGTACCTCAAGATG
>JAKDLE010000179.1 GCA_030453005.1 Pseudonocardia sp.
CATCGCCGATGCCGGGGGTGATCCCGTGGTATTGCCGGTGCCGGGCGGCGCGACGAGTACCGCGGTGCCGTGCCGGGTGAGCGTGGCGGTGATCTCGTCGAGGGCGGCGCGGACCGGGAGATCGGGCAGGTCGGGAGGCAGGCGCATCACCGCGCAGTCTCCCCCGGCACAAGAGGCCCCCGCCGTCCGGCGGGGGCCTCTTGTGAGTCGGTCATCAGACTCCGGCGGAGTCCTTGGCCAGCGCGGCGAACCGCGTCTGCGCCGCGGACACGACGCCCGAGCGGTTCTTGTGGTGCTCCTCGTAGGCGACGACGGCGTTGATGTCCTTCGCCGTGGTGAGCTCGCGGATGGCGGCGATGGCGTTCTGCGCCGTCAGGTCGTCGTAGCCGCGGATCGGCAGCTCGTCGACGTCGAGGGTGCCGAGGTCGCGGCGGGTCTCGTGGACCGCCTCGGCGGTGTCGTCGGCACCGTCGCGGTGGGCGACCTGCTCGGCACGCGCGAGTGCGGCGTCGCGACCGGCGGACACGACCTCACGGGTGTCCGTGCCGAACCTCGTCACGCGCTCGGCGACGTCCTCGGCGCCCTCGCGGGCCTTGTCTCCGGTGCGGGACACGGCGGCCACGGCGTGGTTGAAGCGCTCCACGGCGAAGCGGGTCGGGAGGCCGACGACGCGGGTGACGCCGCCCGCGACGCGCTGCAGCGGCGTCGGCGCGAGCGCGGCGACCCCGCCCAGAGCCTCCTCGGCGAGCACCGTGGTGAGCCAGTCGACGGTGGCGCTGTGCGCGGTGACCAGTTCGTCGGCGAGGCGCTCGGTCGTGCGCCGCCCGGCGCGCTGGGCCAGCGTGCGGACGTAGCGGGCGCGGTCGAGGAGCTGGTGCTCCAAGGTGAGGTCACCGAGCAGCGCCTCGTCGACCGGCTGCGCCTGCTCGACCGTCGACTTGACGAGGGCGACCACGCGGCCGATCGCCGGGGTGACGACGTCGGGCACGCCGCCCAGGGCGGACAGCTCGGCGCCGATGCGCTCGGCGCGGCGCTCGGCGTTGGCGCCGTTCTCCTTCAGCTCACGACGCACGGCGTCGGTGCGGGCCTGCAGGACGCGCACGCGGGCGATCTGGACCTCGGTGCGGGTCAGCAGCTGCATCGCGCGCAGCTGGTTGATCAGTGTCGGGATGACCGTTCGCGTGTCCATGCTGATTCGAGTTCCCCTTCGCGGGTATCGGGTGGGTTGCGGCGGTGACCGCTTGACCAACTATGGGTTACCCCGAGCCCGGAGGTCTCACGCGGACGGCGCCGGGTCTGACGCTGTGGCACCGGACACGGTGTCGAGCCGTGCACGGCTCGGGTCGCGGGCCGGGGGGCGCGCCGCGGCCGCGGCTTCCCGGCTCTCACCTGCGGTCGCGCGCTCCCGAGCCTGGGCCCGGGCCAGCTCCTCGGTGAGTGCCGCCACCCGCTTCCTGGCCGCCTCGTGCGCGGCGGTGCCGGCCTCGTGCGCCGCCTCCGCCGCGTCGCGCCGCTCCCGGGCCTGCGCCTCGAGCCGCTCCGCGTCGGCCAGGTCGCGGCGGCGCGCATCCCGCTCCCGTTCCCGGCGGGCGGCCTCCGCGCGTTCGGCGGCGCTCGGCTGCGCCGGTCCCGGTTCGGTTGCCGCCTCCGCCGGTCCGCGGGGCCGCGCGACCGCTCCCGGGTCGGCGCCCGGACCGAAACCGCTGTAGCTGATCGTGCGGGTCAGGCGGCCCGAGCGCACCTCGTCGGCCACCGCCGGGTCGGCCAGCGCGGCCTCCAGGATGTCGGCCAGCTCGCGCAGGAGCGAGTCGGTGACGGACTCGTGTACCTCCCGGGCGAGTCGCCCGGCCTCCCGCGCCATCGCCGAGACCAGCTCGCGACGTCGAGTCGAGAGTGCCCGCAGCGCCTCGCCGTCGAGGGTGCGCTGCGCGTCGGCGAGGCTCCCCGCGAGGTCGAGCAACCCGTCGAGCTGCTCGCGACGCCTGCGGGCGAGCAGGTTGGCCAGCCATGCCGCACGGGTGGGCCTGCGCAGCCGCCCGGCGGCCGTCGCGAACCCCCGGTCGCCGCTTTCCCGTGCCGCGCGGACGGCCTCGTCCCGCACGGCCACGAAATTCGCGGGCGGAGCGCTGTAGAGCTCGTCGGCGAGCGCGTCGAGCGGATCGGTCACCGGAGCCTGCTACTGCTGCGACAGCCGCTGCTGGACCACCAGTTGGATGTGCTGCAACCCGGGCGTGCCGAGACCGGCGATCTGCCCCTCCAACTGGCGCAGCAGGTGCGGGTCGGACACCGCCATCTCGCTGGACTGGATCAGCACCGTGCCCGCGCCGGTGAAGTCGAACTGGCGCTCCTCGCCCGAGGTGCTGCCCAGCAGGCCCATCGCGCTCGACAGGAACCCGCTCATCCACCTCGCGTCGTAGTGGTGTGATGGCGACGGGCAGTCCGCCCACCCCACCAGTGCCTGCGGGTCTACCCGGATCGGCGGCTCCGCGAAGATCACCGGGCCGGAGCTGGACGCGAGGAACCGGCCCGTGCCGATCAGGGCGAGGAACCCGGGCACGATCGACTGCTTGAGCTCCAGCGTGGAGTCGAACGCCAGCAGGTTGGCGGCGCGCAGGGTGAGGTTGCCGTCGTCGAGGTCGTAGCTGTTGATGTCGTAGCCGCGGTCGCCGAGGATCAGGTGCCCGGCGCCGCTCGCCACCACCCAGTCGCGGGTGTAGAGCGGCGCGGAGAACCGCGTGGCGACCATCCCGCCGACGCTCGCCGAGGTGAGCGGCTCGAAGCGGATGCCCGGACCGTGGGCCGCCGGGTAGTAGGCGATCATGCGGCCGGTCTGCATGAACAGCTGCCCGTCCAGGCGCAGCGAGTAGGCGTAGTGGTTGCCCGGGATGTTGTCGTTCTCCGGCAGTGTGTCCGGGTTGAGTGGGTTGCTCACAGCTTCTGCTCCGATGCCTGCACGTACACGGTGCCCCGCCCGGTGAGCTTGAGCTGCACGGCCTCGCCCGAGCCGCGGCCCACGGCCTCGCGCCAGCCCACCGACGCCGAGACGGCGACGTCCACCTGCCCGATGTGGGCCACGTAGGCCTGCGGGTCGACGGCCACCGGGCGCGACCCGTCCACCGGGATGGCGAACGTCCCGCCGTGGCTGAGTACCGCCGCCCAGCCGTGGCCGTGCAGTTGGGTGGTGAACAGCCCCTGCCCGGACACCGCCCCGCGCACCGCGCCGCGGATCCCGCCCTGCGACCCCAAGCCCTGTCCACCGAGGAAGGCCACCGTCGACTGCAGCGCCGCGTCGTGCGCGACGAGCCGGTCGGCCTCCACCGACAGCGGACCGGAGCCGTCCAGCTCGATGATCGTGACGTAGAGCCCGCGGTAGCCGTAGTGCACGGTGCCGGTGCCCTGCGCGACCATCATCGCCACCTGTTCTCCGGCCACCATCCGCCCGACCATCCCACCCGCACCGCCCGGGCCGGTATGCACGGGTGAGAAGGAGACGTCGCCGGTGTAGGCCAGCATCGCGCCCCGGCGGGCGAGTACCTCCCGGCCCGGCGCGACCGGTGCGCTGATCACCTTGCCGTTGACCTGCTCGACGGCCATGCCTCAGCGCTCCTCGGGCTGGATGTACACGACGCCGCTTCCGTCGAAGCGCAGCGAGAACGCCTCGCCGGAGCTCTCCCCGATCAGGTTGCGCCAGGACACGTCGCTCACGAAGGACTGGTTGAGCCGGCCCTGGCTCGCGACGAACGCGTCCGGATCGACCACCAGCGGGAACCGCGGCGAGACCGCACAGGCGATCGGCGGCCCGCCCGCCGACAGCAGCGCGACCGTGCCGAACCCGGTGACCGTGGTGGTGAACAGCCCCTGCCCCGACGACGCGCCGCGCACCCCGGCGAACGCCACGTCCGTCTTGAGCGTGTCCGACAGCGCCAGCAGCTGCTCGGACTCGACCCGCAGCGTGTCGCCCGACAGCTCGACGAGCAGTACCTCCATCGCGTCCTTGGCGAACCACACGGTGCCTGCCCCCGTGCAGTGCATGAGCGCGACGGACTCGCCCGCGGCCCGGCGTTTGAGCCCCGCCATCAGGCCGTCACCGC
Source organism: Pseudonocardia sp. (assembly GCA_030453005.1). Classification (GTDB taxonomy): domain Bacteria; phylum Actinomycetota; class Actinomycetes; order Mycobacteriales; family Pseudonocardiaceae; genus Pseudonocardia. Next base: position 4,092 of record JAKDLE010000179.1, read on the forward strand.
CGCCGGCGCCCGCGCTCTTGAACGTCACGTCGCCGGTGTAGGCGATCATCGAGCCGGTGGCGGCGCGCACCGCGTCACCGCTCAGATCGATCTCGAGTACCCGCGACCCGTTGAGCCGGAAGGCCTGCATGGCCGCGATCCTGGCACAGAACGGGTGAGTGGTGATCCTCGTGCGGCGGGCGGCGTTTGATCTGCGCGCAGGGATGGGAACCTGATCACTATGGAGTCGCACGCCCCCGGGCGCATCGAGTTCGTGCACCGTCGGTGGCCCGCGGATCCCGGTCAACTGTCCGTGATCCGCCGTGAGCTCGCCGGATGGCTGGCGCCGCTGTCGCTCACCGACGACGAGACCGCCGACGTGGTCCTGGCCGTCGACGAGGCCGCGGCCAACGCCGTCCGGCACGCCTACGGACCCGACGAGACCGGGTCCGTCGAGCTCACGCTGTGGACCGAGGCCCGCAGCGAGGACGGGCCCAGCGCGGACGGGCACCGCGAGGACGGGCAAGCGGGGGACGGGCAGGGCGACGCCGGACAGGCGACACTGTGCATCGAGGTGGTCGACCACGGCAGCTGGCGGCCGCCGGCGGAACGGCCGACCGAGGGTGGCAGAGGCATCCCTCTGATGACCACGATGTCCGAGTCCGTGCTCATCCATCACGACGAACGGGGTAGTCGGGTGCTGCTCCGGCACCGGATCGATGACCCCCAGCGACGGACCGGGGCGTAACCAGCGGTAGCCCCCCGTCGTTCCAGGGGTATGCGGGGGACGACGTGGGTGCGGTGTGTGGTCGGTGTCGCGGTGGCGGCCGTGGTCGGGACGGCGGCGGTGCTGCCCGCCGCGGCGGCGCCCGGCGGGCAGGAGCGGCTGCCGGTGCCCTACGGCGCGGCCGCGACCGTGCTCGCCGCGCTCGAACCGAACGCCGACCCGCCCGGCGCGAACGACTTCTCGTGCGAGCCCACCGCCGAGCACCCGGACCCGGTGGTGCTGGTGCACGGCCTGGGCGCCTCGAAGACCACCAACTGGCAGACGATGTCGCCGCTGCTGGCCAACGAGGGATACTGCGTGTTCGCGCTCACCTACGGGGCCGCCTCTCCCCGAGGCCAGATCGGCGGCGTCGAGCCGATGGAGGAGAGCGCCGAGGAGCTCGACGCGTTCGTCGCCGAGGTCCTCGCGGCCACCGGGACCGGGCGGGTCGACCTGGTCGGGCACTCCGAGGGCACGCTGATGCCGCAGTACTGGCTGCAGTTCCTCGGCGGCGCGGAGTTCGTCGACGACTACGTGGCCGTCACCCCGCTCTACGACGGCACCCTCGCCGACCCGCTGCCGGTGGCCGCACTGGCCGACGGCCTCGGCGTGCGCGACCCGGCGGCCGCGGTGGTCGGGGTGCCGTGCGGCTCGTGCCCGCAGTTCATCTCCGGCTCGGACTACCTGGAGCGGATGGCCGCCGCGGGCGCCCGCGTCGAGGGCGTCGACTACACGACGGTGATGACCCGCTACGACCAGCTCGTGATCCCCTACACCAGCGGCGAGCTCGAGGGCGCCACCAACATCGTGGTGCAGGACGGCTGCGAGGTCGACCTGTCCGACCACCTGTCGATCATCTTCTCGGAGCGGACGGGGCAGCTCATCCTCAACGCCCTGGACCCGGCGAACGCCCAGGAGCCCCCGTGCCGCCCGGTCCTCCCGCTGCTGGGGAACGAGCTGATCTGACGAGCTGCTCCCACAGGTCCACGACGTGCTCGCGGCGCGTCGTCACCCCGCCGATGGCCACCCGGATCACGTAGCGGCCGTCGACGACGGTGTGGGTGAGCAGCGCCGCGCCGGAGTCGTTGACGCGGTCGAGCACCGCGCGGGTCGGCGCGTCGCCCGCCGTCAGCCGTAGGCACACCAGCGACAGCGAGCGGGGCGCCGCGAGCACGAAGCCCGGCTCGGCCTCCACCCACGACGCCAGCTCCGTCGCCAGCTCCACGTGCCCGCGGATGTGCGCGCGGAGCCCCTCCAACCCGTGGCCGTTGATCACCGCCCACAGCTTCAGCGCGCGGAAGCGGCGGCCCAGCGGCACCTGCCAGTCGCGGAAGTCGACGACCTCGCCCGAGTCGCTCGCGCGGTCGCGCAGGTACTCGGGGGTGATCGAGAGCGCCGCGGGCAGGGCGCGGGCGTCGCGGACCCACAGCAGGGAGGCGTCGAACGCGGTCAGCAGCCACTTGTGGGCGTCGGTGCAGAAGGAGTCGACGAGCTCGACGCCGTCGAGCAGGTCGCGGTGCTCCGGACACAGGGCCGCGGCCCGGGCGCACGGCGCGTGGGTGCACGTCG
>JAKDLE010000180.1 GCA_030453005.1 Pseudonocardia sp.
TACCCGGAGAGGGGTTGGGTGATCGCGATGACGACCAGCCCGGCGGCGATCGCCTGGGCGGCGAGGTTCGGACCGTCCACGGAGAGGTCGTGATCGGCCTCGGCCTTGAGCCTGCGCACCGCGTCCGGGTCGAAGGTCCGCTCGATCCTGGTCTTCGCGCTGGACACCGACCCCAGCGTCGTGGAGTACACGATCTTCTCCGCGGCCTGCCAGTCGCGGGCGTACTGCAGGATGTGCGGCGGCACGTCCGGCCCGGTGTGCGCGGTCTCCCAGAAGACCATCGTCTCGTACATCCGTCGGCCGTAGAGATACGTGCCGACGGGGCGGAACAGGTCGTTGATGAACGTGTGCACCTCCGGGTCCTCGGTCCCGGTGCCGAGGTCGCCCTCCGCCGCCTCGGCGTAGCCGTCGAGCGAGGTGATCATCGAGTAGATGAGCTCGGCCATGGGTCTCCTTCGGGCCGCACCCCCGGGGAGGCGCCGGAGCTGAGTGCTGCGAGGGTCGGGCCCGTGCTGCGCTAGCCGGCGGCCCGGCGGTCTACTAGGCGTTGTAGTTTGCCCACCGAGCGCTCCAACGTGTCGGGGTCGACCACCTCGCAGGTGACGCTCACCCCGACCCGGTCCTTGACGGCCGCGACGACCTCGCGGGACGCGGCCTCCCGGCGGTCGGACGGCGTGTCGTGGCGGGCCTCGACGCGCACCCCGAGTGCGTCCATCCGGCCCTCGGTGGTGAGCACGAGCTGGAAGTGCGGCGCCAGCCCCGCCGTCTGCAGCACGATCTCCTCGACCTGGGTGGGGAACAGGTTCACCCCCCGCAGGATGATCATGTCGTCGCTGCGCCCGGTGATCCTCTCCATCCGGCGCATGCCCGGTCGGGCGGTGCCCGGGAGCAGGCGCGTGAGGTCGCGGGTGCGGTAACGGATGATCGGCAGCGCCTCCTTGGTGAGCGCGGTGAACAGCAGCTCGCCCTCCTCCCCGTCGGGCAGGACGCTCCCGTCCAGTGGGTCGACGACCTCGGGGAGGAAGTGGTCCTCCCAGATGTGCAGCCCGTCCTTGGTCTCCACGCACTCCTGCGACACGCCGGGGCCCATCACCTCGGACAGGCCGTAGATGTCGACGGCGTGGATGTCCATGCGCTCCTCGATCTCGCAGCGCATCTGCTCGGTCCACGGCTCGGCGCCGAACACACCGACCTTGAGCGAGGACGAGCGGGGGTCGATGCCCTGGCGCTCGAACTCGTCGATGATCGTGAGCAGGTAGGAGGGCGTGACCATGATGACGTCGGGGGAGAAGTCCATGATCAGCTGCACCTGGCGCGGGGTCATCCCGCCCGAGACCGGGACGGCCGTGGCGCCGAGCCGCTCGATGCCGTAGTGCGCGCCGAGCCCGCCGGTGAACAGGCCGTAGCCGTAGGCGTTGTGCACCCGGTGCCCGGGGCGCCCACCCGCCGCGCGCAGGGACCGGGCGACGAGGTCCGCCCAGTTCTCGATGTCGCGGGCGGTGTAGCCCACGACGGTCGGGCGCCCGGTGGTGCCCGAGCTCGCGTGGATGCGCCGGACGTCGGCGCGGGGTACGGCGAACATGCCGTACGGGTAGTTGTCGCGCAGGTCGGCCTTCGTCGTCATGGGGTACTTCGCGATGTCGGCGAGCTCACGGCAGTCGTCGGGGCGCACGCCGGCCGCGTCGAACGCCGCGCGGTAGTGCGGCACGCAGTCGTAGGCGCGCCGCAGCGTCCACTGCAGCCGTCGCAGCTGCAGCGCGCGCAGCTCGTCGACGGACATGCGTTCGGCCGCGTCGAGGGTGTCGGCGCGCGGGGCGTCGCCGAGGCGGCGCGTCACCGCGCTCACGGCCGGGCCTCCTGCTTCGCGACCAGGGTGAGCACGTCGTAGCGGGCGACCGACTCGCCGTCCTGTCGCGTGACGTCGGCGTCCCAGCGCACCTCGCCGTAGTCGGCGCCGTCGCGTGGGGTGAGCTGTTTGCAGGTCAGCGTCACCGTCAGCGCGTCGCCGAACTTCACCGGGGTGAGGAAGCGCAGGCCGTCGACGCCGAAGTTGGCCAGCACCGGGCCGGGAGCCGGGTCGACGAACAGCCCCGCGGCGAGGGAGACGATCAGGTAGCCGTGCGCGACCCGCTCGCCGAACAGCGGGTTCGCGGCGGCGGCGTCGGCGTCCATGTGCGCGTAGAACGTGTCGCCGGTGAACTCGGCGAAGTGCTCCACGTCCTCCTGGCTGACCACGCGCGGGCCCGCGACCAGCGTGTCACCGGGCCGCAGCTCCTCCAGGTGCTTGCGGAAGGGGTGGACGTCGGACTCGTGGCGCTGCGCGCCGGTGACCCAGCGGCCGGTGACCGCGGCGAGCGTGTCCGGGTCGCCCTGGACCGCGGTGCGCTGCATGTGGTGCAGCACGCCGCGGATGCCGCCCATCTCCTCCCCGCCGCCCGCGCGCCCGGGACCGCCGTGCACGAGCTGGGGCAGCGGCGAGCCGTGGCCCGTCGACTCCGTCGCGTCGCGGGCGTTGAGCACGAGCAGCCGCCCGTGCCACGGCGCCACGCCGAGCACGACCTCACGCGCCCACGCGGGGTCGGCGGTGACGATCGATCCGGCGAGGCTGCCCCGCCCACGCGCGGCGTAGTCGATCAGCTGGGCCGTGTCGCGGTAGGACAGGATCGTGGAGACCGGGCCGAACGCCTCCACCTCGTGCGGCTCGGCCCGCTCCGGATCGCCGACGAGCAGCATCGGGGAGACGAACGCGCCGCGGTCGGGGTCGGCGTCGAGGAGGTCGACGGTGTCCGGGTCGCCGAACACGAGCCGTCCGGCGTCGGCGAGTGCCTTGACGCTGCGGCGGACCTCCTCGCGCTGCTCCAGGCTGGCGAGCGCCCCCATCCGGGCACTGGCCGGGTTCCCGACGGTGACGTTCGCCAGCTTCGCCGAGACCGCCTCGACGACGGCGTCCACGTGCTCCTCGGGTACGAACGCGCGGCGGATCGCGGTGCACTTCTGCCCGGCCTTGACCGTCATCTCGCCGACGAGCCCGGAGACGAACAGGTCGAACTCGGTCGTGCCGGGGGCGGCGTCGGGGCCGAGCGCGGAGAGGTTGAGCGAGTCGGCCTCGGCGGTGAAGCGCACGGCGTTGCGCACGATCGTCGGGTGCGTACGCAAGGTGGTGGCGGTCGACGCGGAGCCGGTGAAGGAGACGAGGTCCTGGCCGGTGAGGTGGTCGAACAAGTCGCCGACGCCGCCGGCGACGAACTGACATGCACCCTCGGGCAGCAGCCCCGAGCCGACGATCAGCTCGACGAGCCGCGCGGTGAGGAACGCCGTGGGGCTCGCGGGTTTGACCACGCTCGGCACGCCGGCGAGGAACGCGGGCGCGAGCTTCTCCAGCGGGCCCCACACGGGGAAGTTGAACGCGTTGACCTGGACGGCCACCCCACGGCGCGGCGTGCAGACGTGCTGGCCGAGGAACGTGCCGCCGCGGCCCAGGGGTTCCACTGCGCCGTCGACGTAGACGGTGTCGTTGGGCAGCTCGCGCTTGGCCTTCGAGGCGTAGGCGAGCAGCACGCCGATGCCGCCGTCGATGTCGAACTTCGAGTCGCCGAGGGTGGCCCCGGTCCGGGCGGAGACGGCGTAGAGCTCCTCGCGGTGCTCGCGCAGGTGCCCGCCGAGCGCCTTGAGCAGCGCGGCGCGCTGATGGAAGGTCAGCTCACGCAGTGCCGGGCCGCCGGTGACGCGCCCGTGCCGCAGCACCGCCCCCATGTCGACCCCGGCCGAGGAGATCCGCGCGATCTCCTCGCCGGTGACGGCGTCGGACAGCGGGCGTCCCTCGTCGGTCGGGGTGTGCCACCCGCCGTGGACGTAGCTGCGCAGGACCGGTGTCATGAGGCGCCTCCGAACTCTACCGACCGTTCGTTCGGGTGGGACGCTAGCACGCGGGCGCGGTCACCGGCAGGGCTCGCCCGCCGCGACCCTCCGCATCCGCACCAGCATCGCCGCCGACGGCGTGACCGAGCCGTTGACGTAGGTCGACAGGCGCGAGGCCGACGTGCCGACGGAGCGCGCGAAGTCGGCGCGCGTCCGGCCGGACGCGGCCACGCGCTCGGCGCTCTCCGCCGCCCCGGCGTGCCGTTCCTGCTCCTCGGCGTGGGCGCGGGCGCGGGCGAGGATCCGTACGGACGGACCGCGGCCAGTGCCGCCTCCACCCGCCGGGCGACCGGGCCCCAGGGTTCGGCGCGCACGGCGGCCGCCAGCCTGCGCCAGTGCGACAGGCCGCCACGGTCGAGCGCGGTGAGCACGGCCTCGGTCGGCCAGTCCTGCACGGGGTCGGACGGGTCGACGTCGACGTTGCGGAAGGCGAGCGTCACGGTGCGGCCTCCAGCATCGCGGCGGCGACCGCGCGGCAGGTGCGCACCACCTCGTCCCAGTCGTGCCACCGGGGCGCCAGGTTCTTGTACCGGTGCAGCTCGCGCGTGGTGGGGACGTCCGCGGGACGGGGGTCGGCGAGCTGGCGGGCCACCTGCGACGCGACGCCGTCACCCGTCCCGTGCTGGTCGGCGTAGAAGTCGTCGATGCGCGCGAGCGTGGCACCCGCGGCGGTGACGCCGAAGCGCTCGGCGAGCGCGGCGACATCGAGGTAGTCGCGCGTCTGGTTGCGGCGCACGGCGAGGAACGCCTTGACGCGCAACGTCTCCTCGGGGGTCGGCACCGTCAGAGCGTGGCCCGACGGCAGCTCGACACGCGCGACCTCAAGGGGGGTCCGCCGGATCAGCTGCCGGACACCGGTCTCGATCCCGCCCAGCTCGCCGAGGATGATCTTGCCGTAGGCGACCCGGTTGGTGACCCAGCCGTCCTGCGACTCGACCGCCTCCAGGACCGCGTCGAACCGGGCGGCCAGGTCGGCGAGGACGTGGTCGTGGTCGAAGGAGTCGCGGTGCCCGGCGTAGTAGGCCGCGGCCGAACCGCCGACCAGGACGGCGTCGGGCACGAGCTCCTGCAGGCGCGCGGCGGACGCGAGCACGTCGGCGAGGGCGGGACGGTCGGCCACCGTGCGACGTTATCATATGTGGTATCTGCTTCGCATCACCGTTGCGGTGGCCGCACCGCTGCTGGAACAGCGGTGCGGGCCCCACCATGGCGGTGCGGCCGACGAAGCCCGCGAGTGTGTGGGGCGACCGACCGTTCGTTCGGCGCTAGGCTGCCCCCGTGGTGCGTCCTGGAAGCTGGATCAGGCCAGCGGGTGTGAGTCCCGTCCCGGTAGGTACCGGAGCGCCGGGTAGTAGGCCCCGGTTCGTCGTGGAGACGCGACGGGCTGAGCGGGGCGTCAAGAGCCTCTTCGGAGGGAGCAAGCGTGCGGGCCGTAGCACTACCAGGTGTGAGTCCTGCAGCCTCGTCACATCCACAATGGGGGAGCCGAGCCGCTCATGTCACGGCGAAGGCCATGTCCGGCGAGCCCTGGTCCGGGGTCAGCTCGTCGGGTCCCTTCGGGGTATGGGGAGCGGCACGTACGCACGGTCTGGTTCGGAACAGGAGAGACCCGTCTGCGCAGCCTCATCAGCGAAGACCACCGGTATAAGCCAATGGTGAAATCGGGTGGAGCGCAGCGGGAGTCCGACGGGGTCGTAGTACCGGTGATCGCCGCGGGCATCGCGGTACGCGGGAAGGACCCCGACTTCGGTCACGCGAGCGGAGTGGGTAAGCGCGGGGGCATGGCCGGGACCGCCCGGCCCAACCACCCTGGCGGGCAACCTAGGCCCGTCGTCCTGCACCGGTTACCACCGGTGGGGAAGGTGCGAGAACTGCAACGCAAGCTATGGGCTGCGGCCAAGCAGTCTTCAGGTAGGCGTTTCCACGCCCTGTTCGACCGGATCCACAGGAGTGATGTCCTGTGGGAGGCGTGGGAGCGGGTGCGAGCTAATCGTGGCGCGGCCGGGGTCGACCGGATGACCTTGGTCGCGGTGGAGGACTACGGGGTCGAGCGGATGCTCGGCGAGCTTGCCCGGGACCTCCGCGAGGGGACCTATCGTCCGGCGCCGGTGCGCCGGGTGGAGATCCCCAAACCGGACGGCCGTAAGCGGCCTTTGGGTATTCCGACGGTGCGTGACCGGGTGGCGCAGCAGGCGGCGAAGTTGGTCTTGGAGCCGATCTTCGAGGCCGACTTCCTCGACTGTAGTTTCGGGTTTCGCCCGAGGCGCAGCGCCACCGATGGGTTGGAGAAGATCCGGGTGGCGTTCCCCCGAGGACAGCAGTTCGTCTTCGAGGCCGACATCAAGGATTTCTTCGGCTCGATCGACCATGACCGGCTCATGGTCGAGGTCGAGCGGCGGGTCTCGGACCGGCGGGTGCTGGGGTTGTTGCGGTTGTGGCTGCGGGCAGGGGTGTTGGATCAGGGGG
>JAKDLE010000181.1 GCA_030453005.1 Pseudonocardia sp.
TCGGCGCGGCGGAGCGCGTGAGCCTGCGGAACACCCCCCTGGCCCGGAAGTGCGCGACGATCGGCTCGGGAACCCGGCGGCCGACGATGGTGGAGAGGCGGGCGGGGTCGGTGGGCTCCTGCCGCCCCGAGTAGGCCAGCACCCGGGACTGTGCGTCCTCGATCGTCACGGGCGCGTCGAGGATCGTCGCCGCCGCGTCGGCGAGGGCGAAGAGGTCGCCGTGCACTCCCGCGTCGTCGAGCGGAGCCCCGGTGACGCGGTCGAACGTCCCGCGGAGCAGCCACACGAGGTGGGCCCAGGACGCGTGGGCGCGCAGCTCGATCAGCGCGACGCCGAGCCGCTGGGCGGCGGCGGCCACATCGACGTCCCCGGCGAGTGGCGCCCGCAGGACCACGCCACCGGCTCCGGCTAGCGCGACCTGTTCGAGCAGGCCGATACCCCGTTGCGGGTGCGCGATCCCGACCCCGAGAACGAGGTCGCCGGGTACGCCGACCACACCGTCGTCGAGCTCGGCGAGGGTGAGGTCGTCGACCTCGGACCCGTCTCCGGCGACCACGACGCGCCACAGCGCCGGGCCGACCGCGTCGACCAGTGCGACGACCCCGATCATCGGAGGCCACCCGGGTCGGTCATGGCCTGATTGTGCTACGACCACAGTCGTGACGGCCAGGACAGGTGCCATCGGACAAGGGTCGTTCCCGCCAGGCGGGGCACCCTGGAGGTGTTCGGATCCCGGAAGGAGACCGCGATGACGTCCACCACCCCAGCACCCGACCGTGTCGCCGTGATCGGTGCCGGCATGGTCGGCCTGGCCACGGCCTGGTTCCTCCAGGAGCATGGCCGCTCGGTCACCGTGCTCGACCGCGGCGGCGTGGCCGCGGGATCGTCGTGGGGCAACGCAGGCTGGCTCACCCCCGGTCTCGCCACGCCCCTGCCCGAGCCCGCGGTGCTGCGGTACGGACTGCGCGCGATGCTCAGCCCGGCGTCACCGATCTACGTGCCGCCGAGTGCAGCCCCGGGGCTGCTCCGCTTCCTCGCCGGGTTCGCCCGGCACAGCACCTCCGCGCGGTGGCGCAGTGCCATGGCCGCACTGGCGCCCGTCAACCGCCGCGCGCTGGCCGCCTTCGACGCGCTGGCCGACGGCGGTGTCGCCGCCCGGACGGTCGAGGCCAAGTCGTTCCTGGCCGCGTACCGCGACGCGGGCGAACGGACGGTGCTGCTCGAGGAGATCCAGCAGATCGACGCCGCGGGCCAGCACATCGAGTTCGACGTGCTCACCGGCGCCGAGGCGCGGGAAGTCGAGCCGTCGCTGTCCGACGGTGTCGGCGCCGCGATCCGGTTGCACGGCCAGCGGTTCATCGACCCCGGCCAGTACGTGCACTCCCTCGCCGACTCCGTCCGCGAGCGCGGCGGGCAGATCCGCGGCGACGTCGCGATCACCGGGCTCCGCGACCGCGGCGGCCGCGTCGAGATCGAGACGGCGGGGGGTGCGACCGAGTCCTTCGACGCGGCCGTGCTCGCCACCGGCGCCTGGCTGGGTGAGCTCACCAGGGAGTTCGGCGTCCGCACCTTAGTGCAGGCGGGGCGGGGCTACAGCTTCAGCGTCCCGATCGAGCACGTCCCCGCCGGGCCGGTCTACCTCCCCGCCCAGCGGGTGGCCTGCACGCCTCTCGGCGACCGGCTCCGGGTGGCGGGGATGATGGAGCTCCGCGCTCCGGACGACCCGCTCGACCCGCGCCGGATCCAGGCGATCGCCGACGCCGCGCGCCCCCTGCTCCGTGGTGCCGACCTCGACGCCAGAACCGACGAGTGGGTCGGTGCCCGACCGTGCACCCCCGACGGGCTGCCGCTGGTCGGAGCGACCACCTCGCCGCGGGTGTTCGTCGCGGGCGGGCACGGCATGTGGGGCATCACCCTGGGCCCGGTTACCGGACAACTCCTAGCCGAGACGATCGCGACGGGCAGCCGCCCGGCGGAACTGGCGCCGTTCAACCCCCTGCGGCGCTGACGAGAACGCACTTCGGAGCCACAACGCTGTGGGAGAGGCCCCCATACCGCGTTATGGCTCCGAAGTGCGGTCAGCGGCGGCGGGCTTTGGCCTTGCGCGGAGGGGGGAGGGCGCCTTCCGCACGTAGGCGAGCGGCGTGGACGGCCAGGGCGTCCACCAGTGCCGCCACCCTCGCCTCCTCCGGTTGGACGTCGACGCGCAGGCCGAACTCGCGGGCCGTCTCCGCGGTCTGCGGGCCGATGCAGGCGACGATCGTGCGGGCGTGCGGCTTGCCCGCGATGCCCACCAGGTTGCGCACCGTGGACGAGCTCGTGAAGCAGACGGCGTCGAACCCGCCGGTCTTGATCGCCTCACGGATCGGCGCGGGCGGCGGCGCGGCCCGGACGGTGCGGTAGGCCGTGACGTCGTCGATCTCCCAGCCGCGGTCCCGGAGGCCGGCCGCGAGGGTCTCGGTGGCGATGTCGGCCCGCGGGAGCAGGACGCGGTCCACCGGGTCGAGCACGTCGTCGTAGGGCGGGAAGATGCCGAGCAGGCCCTCCGAGGAAGACTCAGCCGACTCGTCGACCCCGGGCACCAGCTCCGGCACGATGCCGAAGGCGCGGACGGACTCGGCGGTGGCCGAGCCGACGCAGGCGATCTTGACGCCGGAGAACGCGCGGGCGTCGAGACCGAACTCGGCGAACTTCTCCCACACCGCACGCACCGCGTTCGTGGAGGTGAACACGACCCACTGGTAGCGGCCGTCGACGAGGCCCTTGACGGCGCGCTCCATCTGGGTGGGCGAGCGCGGCGGCTCGACGGCGATCGTCGGCACCTCCTCCGCGGTGGCGCCGTGCACGGCCAGGCGCTCGCTCATGGCGCCCGCCTGGTCCTTGGTGCGCGGCACGAGCACACGCCACCCGTAGAGGGCCCGCGACTCCCACCACGACAGCTCCCCGCGCAGCCCCACCTCGGCGCCGACGGTGACGATCAGCGGCCCCTCCAGCTCGGCGGCGTCGGCCGCGAGCGTGGCCAGCGTGGCCTGCACCGTCTTCTGGATGGTCTGCGACCCACCCGAGGTGGCGGCGACCGGGGTCTGCGACGCGAGGCCGTTGCCGGTGAGCCCGCTCACGATGTCGGACAGGTGGGTGGGCCCGGCGTGCAGCACGAGCACGCCCGGCGCCGCGGCGAGCGCGGCCCAGTCGACGCCCGCGCGGACGTCGGCCTCGATGTGCGCCGACCCGAGCGGCACACCCGCGTAGGCGGGCACCGCGGTGCCCGACGGCACGCCCGGCACGACGTCGAACGCCACCTCGGCGCCGGACACCGCGAGAGCTTCGGCCACCACGGCGTCGACGGTCAGCGGGTCGCCGCTCACCAGTCGCGTCACGGTGCGGCCACCTCGGGCCTCGGCGACCAGGTCACGCGCGACGTCGGCGGGCTGGCCCACGGCAGGCCGCACCTCGGCGCCCTCGGCGACGAGCGCGAGGATCGCCTCCGGGACGTCCGGATCGGTGATGATCAGGGGCGCGGACGCGATCGCCTCGCGTGCGCGCACGGTCAGCAGGCCGGGATCTCCGGGGCCACTGCCCACGAAGGCGACCCGTCCGGCGGAAGGTGCTCGGTTCATCTGTTCTTCGAACTCCCGGTATACGTTTCGGAGAGAGTCAGTGCTTTCGGAAGGGTCAACGAGGGGCCGCCCAGATCGAGCAGCTCAGCGGCGAGGATCGCCCCGAGCTTCTCGGCGACGTCCATGTCGCCGGTGATCGACGCGCGGACCAGCGCGCCGTCCCCGGTGCCCACCACGGCACGTAGTGAGATGCGGTCTTCGGTGTTCCCGTCGTCGTCCAGGTCGGACACGACGTCGGCCAGCGCCCCGACGGGTGCGCTGCACCCGGCCTCCAGCGCCGCCAGCACCGCGCGTTCGGCGGTGACGGCGGCCCGGGTGAACGGGTCGTCGAGTGCCGAGGCGAGCGCGTCGGCGAGCTCGACGTCCTCGGCGAGGCACTCGATCGCCAACGCTCCCTGCGCCGGTGCGGACAGCATCTGCACCGGGTCGAGCAGCTCGGTGGCGTCGGCGACGCGCCCCAGCCTGCGCAGCCCGGCCGCGGCCAGCACCACGGCGTCGAGCTCCCCGGAGCGCACCATGTCGATGCGCGTGCCGACGTTGCCACGGATCGGCACGATCTCCAAGCCGAGCCCGAGCGCCTCGAGCTGCGAGGCCCGGCGCGGCGACCCGGTGCCGACGCGGGAGCCGACGGGCAGCTCGCCGAGCACGAGTCCGTCGCGGGCCACCAGCGCGTCGCGGGGGTCCTCACGGGGAGGAACGGCCGCGATCGTCAGGCGCGGGTCGGGTGTGGTCGGCAGGTCCTTGAAGGAGTGCACGGCCACGTCCACCTCGCCGCGGACGAGCGCCTCGCGCAGCGCCGAGACGAACACCCCGACGCCGAGCTCGACGACGGGCGCGGACGAGTCGTCCCCGGTGGAGCGGATCTCCACCAGCTCACAGGCGTGCCCGGCGGCGCGGAGCCGGTCCGCGACGTGCCCGGTCTGGGCGGTGGCCAGCGCGCTGGGTCGGGTGCCGATGCGCAGTGTCCGGGTGCGCAGTGTCCGGGTGCGCGGTGCGCGGGTCATGTCCTCTCCTCCCGGGCCTCCAGCGCGGCGAGCACGTCGCCGCTGCGCGGCACGGCCACGGCCGCGGGTGTCTGCGGGTCGAGCTCGAACAGCTCGCGCAGCGCCTCGGCGTAGCTGCTGCCGTCCGGCCCCACGGCCAGACGCTTGATCTGCACGGTGGGGGTGTGCAGCAGCTTGTCGACGACGCGGCGCACGCTGCGGGTGAACTCGTCGCGGACGCGGTCGTCGAGGTCGGGCAGGCGCGAGTCGAGTCGCAGCAGTTCGGCGTCGATCACCTCGGAGGCCCGGCGGCGCAGCGCGGTGACGGTGGGCGTGACCTCCGCCGAGCGCTGCGCGGCGAGGTAGGCCTGCGCCTCCTCGGCCACCAGCTCCTGCGCGGCCGCGACGGCCGAGCCGCGCTGGCCTGGCGCCAGACGGCGCTGCAGCGCGATCAGATCGACGACGGTGACGCCGGGCAGGGCGGCCACGCCCGCGTCGACGTCGCGCGGGAGCCCGAGGTCGCAGACGGCGAGTGGGCGCCCGTCGCGCGTGGCGACGGCGGCGGCCACGACGGCCCGGCCGACCACGGTGCCGACGGCGCCGGTGCAGGCCACGAGCAGGTCGGCGGTGACCAGCTCGTCGGCGAGCGCGTCGAGGGTGCCCGCGCGAGCGGGCGTGCCGTGGCCCGCGGTGGTCCCGGCGAGTCGTTCCGCACGCTCGACGGAGCGGTTGAGCACGACGATCTCGGCGGCCCCGGCGCGGCGCAGGTGGGCCGCGACGAGCGCGCCCATCGCCCCCGCCCCGACGAGCACGGCACGGCGCCCGGCCAGCTCGCCGCCCAGCACGCCTGCGGCGTCGACGAGCGCCTCCGAGACGACCGACGCACCCGCGGTGTCGATGCCGGTGCTCGCGTGCACCCGCTTGCCGACCCGCAGGGCCTGCTGGGCGAGCTCGTGCAGGGTGCGCCCGACCGAGCCGCACTCGTCGGCCGCCGCGTAGGCGCTGCGGAGCTGCCCGAGGATCTGCGCCTCGCCGACGACCATCGAGTCGAGGCCGGCGGCCACGGCGAACAGGTGCTGCACCGCCGACCCGGCGTAGTGCACGTAGACGTGCTCGGTGAGCTCGTGCAGCGGCATCCCGGAGTGCCGGGCGAGCACGTTCGACACGTCGGCGAGGCCGCCGTGGAACGTGTCGACCACCGAGTAGACCTCGATGCGGTTGCACGTCGAGAGCATCATGACCTCGGAGACGTGCGCGCTGCGCACCATCTCGTCGAGCAGCTTCGGCACGTCGTCGGCCCCGACGGAGGCGCGTTCGAGTACCTCCACAGGGGCGCTGCGATGGGACAGCCCGACCACCAGGACGCTCATCGCACTCCCTCGCTGCGCTCGGTCGACAATTCGTGGAAGCGCTGCGCTGATGATTCGCTCGCAAGCTCGCTCATCGGGGCACCGCCGTTCCGTTGACTCCGTGGCCGTTGACCAGACCGTGCCCGTTCACTCCGGGAGGATGCTCGGTGACGTGACGGCGCGCCACGTGGAACGCCAGCACCTGCAGCTCGACGGAGAGGTCGACCTTGCGGACCTCCACCTCGGCGGGCACCTGCAGCGCCACGGGCGCGAAGTTGAGGATGCACCGCACCCCGGCGGACACCAGCAGGTCGCACACGGCCTGCGCCCCCTGGGCGGGCGTGGCGATGATCCCGATCGTGACGTCGCGCTCGCGGCACACCTCGGCGATGGAGTCGACGTGCT
>JAKDLE010000182.1 GCA_030453005.1 Pseudonocardia sp.
ACGTCGCGTGGTTCGGCTGCGCGGTGCCCCCCTCGCGCGTCACGGGCCCGGTCGACGCCCACGCCGGGCGCACCGAGACCGCGATCCTGCTGGCGCTGGACCCGTCGGTGGTCCGGGCCGACGCGCTGGAGCCCGGGAACCCGGCCCCGCTCGCCGAGCTGCTGCCCACCCTGCTGCGCGGCGGGGTGGCCGCGGTCAGCCCGAACGGCGTCCTCGGCGACCCGCGCGGGGCCACCGCCGAGGAGGGGGAGGAGCTGCTGACGATCATGGTGGGGCAGCTCCGGGAGCGCCTCGCCCGCTGGCAGCCCGACGACCGGGGCAGGCTGAGTTGAGCGGCGTCAGGGCCCGATGTCGTCGCGCCACAGTGCGCTGACCGGGACCGCCCAGAGCCGCTCGCCGAGCGGGAGCGAGTGCGCACCGGTGTGTACCACGATGCCCACGGTGAACCGCTCGCCCAGCCCGTCCCGCAGCAACGCGAGGTGCCGGGCGTCCCGTACGGTCGGTGACGCGCCGAGCTTGACCTCGACCCCAGCGACCGCACCGGTGCGGCGGTCCTCGACGAGGAGGTCGACCTCCGGGCCGTTCCGGTCTCGGAAGTGCGAGAGGTCGACGAGGTGATCACTCCAGGTGGCTTGCTTGGCGATCTCGGTGAGCACCGTCGTCTCGAACAGCGAGCCCGCGAGCCGGGTGTCGCCGGACGGGCCGAACGTGGCGTGGCCGGCGTTGGTGAGGTGAGCGGCGAGGCCCGGATCGGTGACCAGGACCTTGGGGCGGCGCGTCGCCCGCGTCGTCGCGCCGGTGGCGAACGCCGGGAGCCGCACGACGAGGAACAGCGCTTCCAGGAGGCCAGGTACGACGTGGCGGTGGATCGGTCGAGCTCGGCGTCGCGGGCCAGATCGGTGACGACGAGCTCTTGCGCGGTCCGGGCCGCGAGCAGCCGGAGCACCCGCCGCATCACCAGCTCGTCGCGGACGTCCGCGAGCGGGCGCAGGGCCTCGCGGGACACGACATCGGCGACGTACGAGTCGAACCATCTGCCCCGCTGACGAGCCGACAGACGCTCGGTGACGACCTCGGGATATCCACCCTCGACCATCCAGTCGACGAGGTCGGCGCGGGCCAAGGGCTCCTCCGCAGGCGGTGGCCATGCGGCCACGTCGAAGAGCCGGTCCACGAAGGTCTCGAGTCGCCCGCGTCGCTCGCCGCCGGACAGCGGCCAGAGCACGGTCCGTCCGACGCGGCCTGTCAGGGTCTCGGTGACGCCGCGCCCTGCCAGGTAGTCGGCCGAGCCGGTGAGCAACAGCTGGCCCCGCGTGCGGTCGCGGTCGGCCGCCTGCTTCACCGCGAGCAGGAGATCGGGCCCGGCTCGCTGGAACTCGTCGATGGCGGACGGCCGGGGCAGCGACTCCAGGAAGCCGACGGGATCGGAGGTGGCCACCGTGCGGACACCGGGGTCGTCGAGTGTGAACCGGGCGGAACGGGGCAGTCCCAACAGCTCGTCCACCAGGGTCGACTTGCCCGTCTGACGCGCACCACCGAGCACCACGAGGCGGAATCCGCCGAGCATCTCCTGCACGATCGGCACGAGGTTGCGGCCTATGGTCTGGCCCACCGCAAGGTGGTAACCCACAGAACGCTGTACTGCTAGCCAGCACGACGCTGTACGGGGATACCGCAGAACGCTGGACGTGCCACCGTGTCTCCTTGAGCGATGAGTTCCCGGGCGCGCGCGAGGCCGCGGACGGGCAGCACGTCGACATCGCGGGCGGTGCGGCGACCGTCCGTCAGTACCTGGTGGGCGCGAGCAGCAACGGCACCATCTGCTCCGCGGACGACAGCGAGCCGTGCTGGCCGGGCAGCTTGGAGATCTGCGGCTCGGCCTGCGAGCGGATGACGGCGGCGGTGCCGCGGGCGGCCACGACGACGTCGCCGATGCGGCTGCGCATCGCGGGTGCCACCGGGCCGAACCAGCCGTCGGCCACGGCCTGCTCGCCGGGCACGACCCAGGCGTCGTCGCCGAGCACGGCGCGCCACGTGTCGAGCACGTCGTCGGCGGCGCCGGGCCGGGCGTAGACGTGCCGGGCGCGGGCGTCGCCGCCGAGCAGGAGCACGCCGCGCTGCAGGTCGTCGTCGGTGTCGGCGTCGTAGGTGCGCTCGACGTGGACCATGCCGTGATCACCGGTGATCGCCAGCACCGTGTCGGACGGCAGGTTCTCCACGATCCGCTGGGCGAGGCGGTCGACCTGGGCGAGCTCCATGCGCCAGGCCAGGCTGCCCGGCCCGTACACGTGCCCCAGTGCGTCGAGGTCGGCGTGGTAGCCGTAGCAGAGCGCCCGGCCCGGCGACGTCATCGCGGTGAGCATCTTCGCGGCCAGGTCACCGAGGGCGTGGGTGCCGCGGAACCGGCCACCGCGCAGCGCCGCCCGGGTGAGCCCGGAGCCGCGGAACACCCGTTGCGAGATGACCGTCACGTCGATCCCCGCGGCGGCCGCGCGCTCGAACGCGGTGGGGCTCGCCTGCACCTCCTCCGGGGGCAGGGCGTCGCGGCGGTCCACGGGCTTGCCCGCGCCGTGCGACGTCCACTTCAGGCTGTCGAGCAGTTCGCCGTCGCTCGCCCGGAAGGAGATCCCGACCAACCCGTGCGCACCGGGCGGTAGCCCGGTGCCCAGCGAGGCGATGCTGATCGACGTGCTCGACGGGAACCCCGCGGTCAGCGGGCCTGCGTCGGGCAGCGACGCGAGGAACGGCGCGTCGGCCGCGTGGCGGCGCAGCAGCTCGGAGCCCAGGCCGTCGACGAGCAGCAGCGCGGCCGCCCGCACCGGCTCGACCACCAGCTCGGACGCCGGCTCGGGCAGGCCGAGCGCGTGCATCAGGGCGGGGAGCACCTCGGTCAGGGAGCGGTGGCCGTACCGGGGGAGCACCGCGTCGTCGTCGGTCACGACCCGAGCCTGCCAGAAACCCGCCGCGGGTGATCGCCGCGAGCCGTACGCGACGGTCGTCGATGCCGCAGCGGCGTGCGGTCGACGACGATCATGTGGCGCGCCCGGCTAGTCGCCTGCGCACGGACCGTCGCTCCTAGGCTGCGGTGGTGCCCCCCAGCGACGACGACGGCCCGGCCGACACCGTGCTGCCCACCGGGTTGCGCGTCGCGCTGGACCGCCGCGCCCGCAGCATGGACGACGGCGCCGTGCTGCTCGGTGGGGCGCCGCCGCGGATGCTGACCCTCGCCCCCGCCGCGCGGGTGCTGCTCGACGACGGCGGTGCGTTCGCCGTCTCCGGCCCGACGGAGCGTGCGCTGGCGCGGCGGCTGCTCGACGTCGGCATCGCGCACCCGGTCGGGGGCGTCGCGGGGCCGGGCGCGCACGAGGTCACCGTGGTCGTGCCGGTCAAGGACCGCGTCGACGGGCTGGCGCGGCTGCGCGCGGCGCTGCCCGCCGAGGCCACCGTGATCGTCGTCGACGACGGCTCGTCCGACCCGGCGGCGATCCGCGCCGCCGCGGGGGACGCGCGCGTACTGCGCCACCCCGTGGCCCGGGGCCCGGCCGCCGCCCGGAACGCGGGCCTGGCCGCCGCCGACACGCCGCTCGTGGTCTTCCTCGACTCCGACGTGGTCCCCGAGCCGGGCTGGCTCGCGCCGCTGCTCGCCGTGTTCGCCGATCCGGCCGTTGGACTCGCGGCGCCGCGGATCACGGCGCTGCCGCCGGTCACGGGATGGCTGGGCCGCTACGAGGCGGTGCACTCCTCGCTCGACCTCGGACCCGATCCCGCGCTGGTCGTGCCCCGCTCCCGGGTCGCGTACGTGCCCAGTGCGGCGTTGCTCGTGCGCCGCGACGCGGTGGGGGGCGGCTTCGACGAGGAGATGCACGTCGCCGAGGACGTCGACCTCGTCCTGCGGATGCACGCGGCGGGTTGGCGGCTGCGGTACGTGCCCGGCTCCCGCGTCGCGCACGACCACCGGACCCGGGTACGCGCCTGGTGGCTGCGCAAGCGCGACTACGGCACGGGCGCGGCGCCGCTCGCGTTGCGGCACAAGGGCTCCGTGCCGCCGATGGTGCTCAGCCCGACCTCCGCGGCCGTCGCCGTGCTGCTGTTACTCGCGCGGCCGTGGTCGGCGGTCGCGGCGCTCGGCGTCGGTGCGGTCGCCGTCGGGCGGCTGGCACCGAGGCTGGGTGTCCGCAGGCCGCGGTCCACGGCCGCGCGGCTCGTCGGGCTCGGCGCCGTCGGCGCCGTCTCGCAGACCGCCGACGCCGTGACGCGCCACTACTGGCCGCTGTCGCTGGCGGCGTGCCTGGTGTCGCGGCGGGCGCGGCGCACCGTGCTCGCGGTGGCGGTGGTCGAGGGCCTCGCCGACTTCCGGCGGCACCGCGACCGCGACCCGCACGTGCGGCCCCGGCTGCTCCCGCACGTCGTCGCGCACCGGCTCGACGACCTCGCCTACGGCACCGGTCTGTGGTCCGGAGCGTGGGCGCACCGCACCGTGGCGCCGCTGCTCCCATCGGGTACCGGCCCACGGGCCGTCCGTCAGGGTTAGTCCGAACGGTTGATTAAGTTCCTGTTTGCTCTCCGCGGAAGCGGAAGGATAGGCGGATCACGACCGCTCCTGCGGATTCGCGGCGAGCTTCGACGGGAGCAACGCGACCGTGGCCCGACGGCTCCGCGTCCCCACAGGGTCGGCTTCCTTGCACCGTCGGATGATCAGCGGTGTGATGTGCTGGCCGCCACAACGGTGTGGTCGGCACCGGAACGACCGTCACCAGCGTCGTTCCGGTCGGTCCCCCGGAAGTCCTGCGCGGCTCGTTCGACGTTGAGCGGAGCTAGCGAAGCGCGAATCGAATGCTGCGGTTGAGGAGAAGACTCATGGCACAGGTCCGGGTCACCGTCGACGGCGTGAACTACGCCGACGACGTCGAGCCCCGTACGTTGTTGGTCCACTATCTGAGGGAGCAGGTGGGCAAGACCGGCACCCTCGTCGGTTGCGACACCAGCAACTGCGGCGCCTGCACGGTGCATCTGAACGGTCAGAGCGTGAAGTCGTGCTCGGTGCTGGCCGTCCAGGCCGACGGCGCCGAGGTCACCACGATCGAGGGCATCGCCCGCGACGGCAACCTGCACCCGATGCAGGAGGCCTTCAACGAGAAGCACGCCCTGCAGTGCGGCTACTGCACGCCGGGCATGATCATGCAGGCGATCGACCTGCTCGGGGACAACCCCGACCCCGACGAGCACGAGGTCCGCGAGGGCATCGAGGGCAACCTCTGCCGCTGCACCGGATACCAGAACATCGTCCGGGCGGTGCAGTCCGCGGCTCAGAAGATGAAGCCCGGCGCCCACACCCAGACCGACGCCCCGGTCTCCGTGGCCGGAGGGGGAAGCTGACAGATGACCGCCACCGCTGATCCCACCACACTCGAGCTCGGCAAGTCGCGCACCCGCAAGGAGGACGCGCGACTGATCACCGGCCGGACCAAGTTCACCGACTCGATCAACCTGCCCGGCATGCTGCACCTGCACGTCGTGCGCTCCCCGCTGGCCCACGCCACGATCACCGGGATCGACGCGGAGGCCGCGCGTTCCTCCCCGGGTGTCTTCGGTGTCTACACCGCCGCCGACCTGGGTGTCGAGGCCGTCGGCCTGCCCTGCGCCTGGCCGATCACGCCGGACATGAAGGCCCCGCAGCGCCCGCTGCTGGCCAACACCACCGTGCACTTCGCCGGTGAGGGCGTGGCGATCGTCGTCGCCCGCACCGCCGCGGAGGCGCGCGACGCCGCCGACCTCGTCGAGGTCGACTACGAGCCGCTCGAGCCGGTGCTGGACATGGAGGACGCCCTCAAGGAGGGGGCCACCCTCGTGCACCCCGACCTGGGGACCAACGAGAACGCCACCTGGGTCTTCGACTCCGGCGCCGCGGGCACCGGCAGCAGCATCGACGACGCGATCAGCGCCGCCGAAGCCGACCCCGACTCGGTCGTCGTCAAGCGCCGCTTCATCCAGCAGCGCCTGATCCCCGCGTTCATGGAGCCGCGCGCCTGCGTGGTCGATCCCACCGGTGAACAGCTCACCCTGTGGTCATCCACCCAGGTGCCGCACATCCTGCGCACGATGACCACCGTGACACTCGGGGTACCGGAGTCCAAACTGCGCGTCATCGCCCCCGACGTGGGCGGCGGCTTCGGTGGCAAGCTGCAGGTCACGCCGGAGGAGATGCTCTGCGTCGTACTCGCGCAGAAGCTGGGCAAGCCGGTCAAGTGGAACGAGACCCGCTCGGAGTCCCTGCTCGCCGCGCACCACGGCCGCGACCAGATCCAGGACATCACGATCACGGCGAAGCGCGACGGCACG
>JAKDLE010000183.1 GCA_030453005.1 Pseudonocardia sp.
CCCGCCGCCCCCCCCCCCCGCCCCCCGCCCCCCCCCCCCCGCGGGCTATCGAACCGAACCGCGCGCAGAAGGCGCGGGCGCCGTCCTCGGCGCTGCTCACCGCCAGGAACCCAGCCTGGGTGAGCTCGCTCAGGTAGACCTCGACCAGATCGAGCGCGGCGGCCGGCAACCGGTGCGGGCGTGGCATCACCGTCCCCCGACCGACGGCGTTGCGGCGGACGGAGGCCCGGCGGACCCGGCGTCGATCGCGGCGAGTGCGTTGGTGTACTCGGTGGCCAGCCAGCCCGCGGACAGGTGCAGGTAGACACGCGTGGACTCGATCGAGCGGTGCCCGGCCTGAGCCTGAACCGCCTCGAGCGCCATCCCAGCCTCACGCAGCCGAGTCAGACACGTGTGGCGCAGCTGGTGGCAGGTCAGGTGATCGATCCCGGCGCGTCGGCGGGCCCCGCGGATGATCTCGTCGATCCCGTGGCTACTCAACGGGCGCCCGCGGTTCGGGCCCTTGAGGACGAGGAAGACGCGGTCGGTACCCGGGTCGCCGGGTCGCTCCGAGTCCAGGTAGCGGGCCAGCGTGGCGAAGAACCGCGGGGAGATCGGCACCATCCGCTGGTGTCCGCCCTTTCCCTCGGCGATGAACAGTCGGCGCTCGCCGACCTTCACGTCACCGAGCCGCAGCCCGAGGACCTCGCAGCGGCGCAGCCCGCCGAGCAGCATCGCCTCGACCATCGCGCGGTCGCGGTGGGTGCGCAGCGCCGACATCAGTACATCGACTTCGGCCGGGAGCAGGACCCGCGGCAACGTCCGGGGCGCCCGCAGCAGCGGCGCGCCCCGCCGAGTCGAGCCGGCGCCGGCCCGACGGGCAGCCATCCCGCGGGGCACCGGGTTGACCCGGACTCCGGCGTCGCCGCGCGCGAGGAGGTAGTCGAACAGGCCCGACACCGTGGCCAGGCGGCGCTTGATGGTGCGTACCGACAGCCCGGCCTCGCCGTCCTCCAGGCGCACCACCCGTGGCCCGCGCCGCGGCGCCCGCTGGGCCTTGATGAAGGCGAACACGTCGGCCGTGGTGACCGCGGCGGGCTCCTTGACGATGACGGAGAAGAACACCTTGAGGTCGTAGGCCGCAGCCAGCCAGGTGTTGGTTCGGGCTCGAGCGCCGACGAACTCCAGATAGTCGTCGAGCAGCGGGTGGCCGAGCCGGATCGACCGCAGCTCCCCGGCCGCAACGGACCGGACCAGACAGGGCAGGACCATGCTCATCGCCACTCCTCGCGTTGCCTTCGAGGGGAGCAACGACGCTCAGCAGGTTCGTTGGCGAAGATCACCCTCATATCATGCGAACGGGCTGTTGGAGTCCATGTCGTGGTTGGTCAGCATGCGGATCGACTCGAGCTGGGCGTGATCGAGTAGGTGGGCCTCGTCGACTTTACCGACCGCTGGTTCCCGAATCACGCCTCTGACCTGCGCTGATGCGTAGACTACATGTTCGTGACGTCGGCCTGGTGCAGCTCGCGGTCACCCGCTTGGGTGATCTTGGGATGCCGGGGCGGCGATCTGTGCTTCGAGGTCGGCGATGCGCCGGTCTTGGAAGCGCAGGTTGGAGCGGGCGGCCTTGAGCCTCTCGTCGAGGGTGCGGTTGTCTGTGGTGAGCAGCCGGACGCGCTGTTTCAGCGTGGTGTTCTCGGTGGTCATGCGCTGAACGGCGTCCTCGGTCCACTCGGCTTCCAGATCGCGGAGCTGTCCCAGGAGCTCGCCGATGCGGGTGCGTTGAGCGAGTATCTCGGCGTGCGCGGTCTTGAGGGCGTCCTCGGCGTTGAGTGCCCGCTCGCGCCAGGTCGCCTCCCGCTCGTTGTCCTGCTGGGCCAGGGTCTGCCCGCGACGTTCACCGCCCGCGGCGATGGCGGCGGTGACCGCTGCTCTGGCCTCGGGGTTGTCGTAGAGGAATGTGCGGGAGACGCCGGCGCGGCGGCCCACCGCGGCGATGCTGATGCGGGCCTGCTCGCGGCGCAGCCGGGTAAGGGCGTCGTGGACGCGCTCGACGGCGGCGACGGTGCTGCGGTGGCGAGCCGCCAGGGCCGCGGCTGTGCGGGGTTGGGCAGAGGTCGGCGTGGTCATGCGCAGGCTTCTCCGAGATCGTCATCGGCGGCGGCGTTGTCCTGGTCGTCGAGGACGCCGCCGTCATCGGCGGTGCGGGCGAGGTCGGCGGCGCGGAAGGCGGTCGCCCAGATGCGGTGGAAGTAGTCCTGGGGTTTGCGCAGGTCCAGGGCGAGTGCGTCGTCGAGCAGGCCGAGGCCGGCCAGGGCCTTCTCCAGGCCGTCGATGGCGCGGGCGGTGGGCTCGAAGTACTGGTGCAGGTAGGTGGCGGTGGCGTCGTCGGGGGCGCCCTCGGCCAGCAGCTGCCACTGCTCGCGTTTGCGTCGCCAGTAGAGGAGATCCGCGCCGGAGAGCACGAACTTGTCGCAGTTGTGGCAGTTCAGGTTCCAGGGGCAGGCGCCGCCGTTGACGACGGGTTGGAAGGTGCAGAACCCGCCCTCGGCGGGGGTGCTGCGCCGCGCCAGGTCGACGGCGAGGGCTTGGGCCTGCTCGCGGGTGAGCGCGGTGGCCGCGTGTCCGGTCAGGAGCTCGCCGGGGTTGGTGGCGCCGGGCCCGGCGACCCAGACGTGCGCGAGGACCTCCTCGAGGTCCGAATGCGACAGGTGCACGTAGTGCTCGGCCATGCGGTCGCTGATCTGGCCGAGGTAGCGGCGGATGTGGGTCAAGGTCGCGCCGTGGCGCAGCAGATTGGTGGCCAGGGTGTGCCGGGCCTGGTGCGGGACCAGCGGGCCGAGGTCGAGCTCATCGACCCAAGCCCGGAAGCCGCGGTGGAACCACTGGTAGCTCAGCGCGGTGGTGCCGTCGGGGTTGCAGACGGTGCTGGGGAACAGGGCGAGGCCGGCGCGTTCGGCGCCGTGTGGTCGGCGCCCGTGGCGGGCCACGAACCGGTCCAGGGTCTTGCGCTGGCGCTGGGCGAGGAGGTCGTGGAGGCGTTCGGGGATGCGGATCGCGGCGTCGTAGTTGCCGACCTTGGTCTGGTCGTGCCAGAACATCGCCAGGCCGCCGTAGCGGCCCAGGCAGTCCCACCGCACCTTGAGCACCTCGTTGACCCGGCGCCCGGTGACGACGATCGCTTCCCAGGCGTCGCGCATCCCCAGGTCGTCGGGGTCGCAGACCTCGTGAAGCCGGGTCAGGTTGGCCTCGTCGGCCAGCGCGCGGGCGGCCTCGTCAGGGAAGGGCCGGCGGGCCCGCAGCGGGGCACCCCCGGCGGCGGGCATCGCGACGATGAACTCACGGCCCAGGCCGAGGTGTTCGGCCTTGCTGGTCTCCAGTGCGTCGCGCAGCACCTTGCGGACGGCGTTGAAGGTGATGCTGCGGGTGGTCTCGGTGAGGGTGGAGGGCATGCCGTCGGCGGTCTTCATGGCCAGCGACGCCAGGCCGTCACGGGCCCGGTGGCGTTGGTCGGCGACGAAGCGCTGCATGTGCTCGGCGGCCAGCGTCGCCGGGTCGTGCCCGCCGGTGGGGGCATCGACGGCCAGGAACGCCCCCAGCTCGGTGATGCCGCGGCGGGCGGCATCCACCGGTAGCGCGCTGCGCGGGCAGCGCGGCGAACGCAGCAGCTCGGCGAGGTAGTCCCAGAGCAGGTTCCGCAGCCAGCCCTGGTCGATGCCGGTCAGGTCGACGTGGCTGGCGCGGTGGGGGAACCGGACGCCGAAGTGATCGGTTTCGAGGAACCCGGCCTCGCGGGTCTGTGCCGGGGTGAAGTAGATCAACCGCAGGTAGTGCAGCATCTTGCGCACGATCGCGGCGTCGAAGCGGGGCAGCTCGGACAGGTCCAGGTCGGTCAGCGATCCCGCGTCGCGGTCCCGCGCGAGGTGCACCAGGCGCTGGATCCAGTCCGGGTCCCAGCGGCCGTGCCGCGGGGACTGGGCGTGGGTGAACAGCGTCCACTGGATCTCCGCGGTGATCAGCGGTCGCAGCCCGAGCAGGTTGATCTGTCCCGGTCGCGGGGCCGCTGGGGTGCGCGTGCACCATGCGCGGAATGCGGCCTCGTCGCCGTAACCGACCGGGATCGGGAGGTCGAGGCCCTCGTGGGTCTGCCACCAGCGGGTGGGCAGCGCGGCCCCGCCGGGGGCGCCGCCGCGGCGGTAGCGGCTGCCGTGCCAGGAGCACAACCCTAGCGGGGTGTCGGCCAGGCTCGGGCAGACCACGACCCGGCAGCGCCCGTAGCCCGCGCGTGGCTGCCGCTCGGCGGCCCAGGTCGCGAAGTCGGTCGACGCCTCCCGCCGTTGGGCCGACCACCAAGCGCGGTAGTGGTGGTGACACAGCCGCAACTCGGTGCGCCGCGACGCCGGCCGATCCGGGCAGATCACGCAGGACTGATCCCGGGTCGAGCAGGTGTGCGCCAGCGGTTGGGCGGCGGCGAGGAACCGGGCTCGCGTCGTCCCCGCCTGCCGCGCTTGGGCCCACCCCGCGCGATGGACCGAGCACAGGTCGGTGCCGCCGGAGCGGGTTCGTTCGCAGCCGGTGACGGTGCATCCCCACTGGTAGGTGGGGTAATCGGCCGGGATCGTGATGACCGCCCGGGCGAAGATCGGATCGAAGGACGGGCCGCCGATCAGCGCCGTGAGCAGCTCCAGCCGGTCCCGGCCCTGCCGGTCGGGCCGGTCGGGGCCACCGCAGCGGATGGTGTGCAGCGGCAGCAACGCCCGCGCCGACATCACCGACCACCCCAGACCGTGCGCAGCGCGGTGTCGAAGACCGGATCGTGGACATCGACGTGGCCGTAGACCTCGTCCACCATCGCCGCCGACGCCCAGCCCCCGGCGTCACGGGCGATCACCAGGTTGCCGTCGGCGGCGTCGAGCACCGCGGAGGTGAAGCTGTGCCGGAACGCGTGCGGCCGCACCGCGCCCAGGCCCGCTCGGGTCCCGGCCCGGCCCAGCATCCGGCGCGCGGCCACCGGCGCCCACGGCTGCCCGGTGTCCGGGCCGTGCAGCTGCACCAGCAGCATCCCGTGCCCGGCCAGACCGCGGGGATACTCGCCGGTGATGTAGTCGAAGTAGGTGTGCACCATCGCCGGGCTGACCCGCTTGATCAGCCCCCCGGTCACCGCCCCGCCCTCGACCCGCCAGGGGTACTTTGTCTTGGCCTGCGCCCGATTCAGGTTGCCAGCCCGGTGACAGACGTGCAGATGCGGCGAGCGGCACTGCCCGCAGGCCGCGTTCTCCCGCAGGTGCAGATCGACCAGGTGCAACCCGCACAGCTCACCGATCCGCAGGCCGGCGTCGGCAAGCCAGGTCACCACCAGCCGGTCGCGAGCCGAAGCGACCGTCTCCAACAGCTTCTCCCTGGCCCCGTCCGGGAGCATCTTCGGATGACGGCGATGACGCCCGTGCGGGGCCAGCGGGTTGGCCGGCATCACGGAGGCGACGTGCCCGAGGAAGGCGCGGCGCCGGTCCGCCCGCGAGGGCAGCCGAGTGATCTCCAGCGCCTTACCGAGCTCGTGGTTGACGCCCAGCGAGGACTGATGCAGGTAGAAGCCCTTCACGCACGCCGCCGTCGTCGACAGTGCCGCGCGGCCGTAGGGGCGTTTGCCGACCCGCCACTGCTCACCCAGCGGCGCCGCGACCTCGGCCCCGACGATCCCCATGTAGCGCTCGAGATCCCGCAGCACCACCCGGTCGAAGGCCAGACACTCCCGCTCCAGCCACCGCAGATGATCCACCAACAGGTAGGCGTACGTGCGTTGCGTGCCCGACCCCTCGTGCCGACGCAGGAACCGGTCGGCCTCCCGGTGCACGGTCCCTTCCGGCCAGGCGATCGTCCACGACCGACCCCCGGACTTGCGGGTCATCTCCTGAACCCGGAGATCACCGATCACCACCTCGCGCGCCACGTGCCCTCCGAGCCCCTGCCGGAACATGTCCGACGTCCCGGACCCGGTCGGTAAACAACCACGGGACGTCGCTGGATCCACGCAGGACGGACGGCGCGTACGGGTCTATCCGCGGTCGGTAAAGTCGATCACGACGACCGGGGTGCGGCCGCGTTCGGCCTGCTCGACCGCGAGCGCGTCGACGGTCTGCGGGACCAGGGTGGCGTGGTGGGTCAGCGGCCGCGCACCGAGCGCGGCGACGATCTGGTGGTGGATCCCGCGGACTCCGACCGTCGGGTTCGGGAGGTAGATGATGGTGTGCCGCGTGGGGTCCAGGGCGGCGAGCGCGGCGCGGACGGCGACGGTCTTCCCCGCCCCGACCTCCCCGGTGATCACCCCGATCCGGTGCTCGCCCACGCACCAGCCGATC
>JAKDLE010000184.1 GCA_030453005.1 Pseudonocardia sp.
TCGACACCCACGTTGCTGATAGTGCAGCACCTATACGGGCTCCAGGAGGCCGAGTACCTGCTGCACGATCAGCAACGACGGCCGCACCACGCCGCCACCTCGGCCCGGCTCGGGTTTCCAGCGGGCGGTCCGTGACCGGTCAGCCGGGGTAGAACGGCACCGCGTCGGGGGCGGCGCTGAGCACCTGGCGCCAGGCGTCCTGCTCGCCGCCGCCGAAGCTCCACACCCCGCTCTGGTCGGTGACGAGGAACGGCCTGCTCGGTGCGGCCGCGACCGCGTTCAGCGGCGGCGTCAGGTTGTTGACCAGCAGCGACTGCACGATCAGGCCGTCCGCGGAGACCTGGGCGACGAGGCGGTCGGGGCGTCGGGTGATCGCGACCACCGTGTCGGAGGAGCGCCAGTCCGCGCCCACGACCTCGCCCAGGTCGGTCGAGCGCAGTTGCCGGATGTTGCGGATGGCCACCTCGCCGTCGACGCTGCGGGTGACCGCGCCCGCGTAGAGCCCGCCTGCCACCACGGCGATCACGCGCATGCCGTCGCGCGAGAGGCGCAGCTCGCTGATCGGGCCGAGGGCAGCCAGCTCCTCCGCGTCGACCTGGCCGATCCTGGCCGGGCCGGTGGCGTCGATCAGCACCCGGGCCACCTCGGCCGAGTCCAGCACCGTCCACACCTCGCTGCCGGTGGGGGTCCACGAGGGGCGCGACATCGTGGCCGCGGTCAGTCCCACCTCGACGACGCCGCCGTCCGCGACGCCACCCACCAGCAACAGCCTGCGCCCGGCCGAGACGGCGACGGCCGCGAGGCGCTGCCCGTCGACGGTGGTGGCGGCCGACTCGACGTCGTAGGAACCGTCACCGACCGGCCCCGGCAGCTCCCCCGCCGACGCCACCACCGTGCCCAGCTCCCGGAGCCGCCCGTCCGCGACGACCAGTGCGGGCAGGTCGGCCCCCGGCTCCACCTCCGCGCTGAGATCGGCGACGTCCGCCCGCGTGAGCTCCGGCTGCGCCGGGAGCAGCGGGATGCCGTCGACGAGCAGCCGCACGCGCCCGATGTTGACCTCGGCGAGGGTCAGCACGACCTGCGCGGCGAGCAGCCGTCGGCCCGGACCGTCGAGGTCGCCGACGCTGGTGAGGTCGACGATCAGGGCGCCGCTCTCGCTCGTCGCCACGTTGGACCGCAGGTGTGCCCCGCCGTCGAGCTGCGACGTGACCGCCCCGAGCAGCGCCTCCGATGGCCCGGCGAGCAGCAGCTCCAACGCGCGGGTGACCTGCGCACCGGTGGGGAACGCGGGCAGGTAGCGCAGATCCGGGACGACGAGACGCCGCGACGGGTCGACGAACCACGTGCTGACCTGGCGGTAGTTGGTGCGGAACTCCGTGAGCGGCACGACGACGCCGTCGGGCAGCTCCGAGATGCGCCACTGGCCGTCGATGCGGACCACGGTGACGTCGATCTGGACGGGGCCCGGGTCCGGCTCGAACGCCCCGGACGCGGTCACGCGCCCGATCGACGTGCCACGGATCCGGATCCGGGTGACGTCGGTGGCCGGATCGGGGGCGCCGGGCGCGGGGACGGTGTCGAACTGGGAGTCGAGGACGGTCAACCGCGCGGAGTCGTCCCACCCCTCCTCGGCCTCCGGTGCGAGGAACTGTCGGGCCGCGCCGTGGCTGTCGGTGCTGCTGCCCGACGCCTCCACGAAGCCGCGGACCAGCTCGCCCGCGTCGTTGCCCTCGACGGGTCCGGGGGGCGCCACGCCCGCGTCCCCCTCCGCGACGCGGCGCAGGATCTGCACCGGGGAGTCGCCCGGGACGCTCGCGCATCCCGCCACCGAGGCGAACGCCAGCAGCAACGCCACGACGGCGACGCGCCTTCTCATCGCACTCCCTCCCGGCTCGACTCGTCGAAATCGGCGTCGACGTCGGCGGCGTCCTCGTCTTCGACGTCCGCGCCCGGTAGCCACTCCGGCGCGGCCTCGACGACGGGCCGCCCCCGCGGAGGCGTGGGCACCGACCCTCCGACGTGCAGCGACCGTTCGTCGGGTCCCAGCGGCAGCGGGCTGCTCGTCAGCGGTTCCTCCGCGACGACCGGGAGCGTCAACCGGAACGCCGCGCCCCGCCCGACCTCGCCCCACGCCTGCAGCCAGCCGCCGTGCAACCGCGCGTCCTCGACGGCGATCGACAGGCCCAGCCCGCTGCCGCCGCTGCGGCGTGCCCGGCTCTCCTCGGCCCGCCCGACCCGGTTGAACGCCAGCGCCGCCTCGCCGGGCCGCAGCCCGACGCCGTGGTCGCGCACCAGCACCGCGACCGCCCGCGCATCGCCCGCCAGCCGGACCTCCACCGGCCTGCCCTCCCCGTGGTCCACGGCGTTGGCGACGAGGTTGCGCACGATCCGCTCGACACGGCGGGAGTCGACCTCGGCGTAGACCGCCGGGGGCAGATCCAGCTCCAGCTCGGTTCCGGTCTCCTCGGCGATGCCGCGCACCGCCTCGACGGCGCGGAGCACGACCGTGCGGACGTCCACCCGCTCGGCGGCGAGGTCGGCGACGCCCGCGTCCAACCTGCTGATCTCCAGTAGGTCGGCCAGCAGCGCCTCGAACCGGTCCAGCTCGGTGACGAGCAGCTCCGAGCTGCGACGCAGCGCAGGCAGCAGCTCCGCACGGGAGGCGAAGAGGACGTCGGCGGCCATCCGGACGGTGGTGAGCGGCGTACGCAGCTCGTGGCTGACGTCGGAGGTGAACCGCCGCTGCAGCGCCCCGAACTCCTCGAGCTGGCGGATCTGGCTCTGGATGCTCGACGCCATCTCGTTGTAGGACTCGCCCAGGCGCGCCACCTCGTCGTCGCCGTAGACGGGCATGCGCTCGTCGAGATGGCCGTCGGCGAAGCGTTCGGCGATCTCCGCGGCCTGCCGCACCGGCCGCACGACCTGCCTCGTGACCAGGCTCGCGATCGCGGCGAGCAGCAACAACAACAACAACCCGCCCACGATCAGCGTGCTCTGCACGAGCCCGAGCGTGCGCTGCTCGGAGTCGAGCGGGAACAGCATGTAGAACTCCAGGCCGCGCGGCCCCGCCGTGCTCACCAGCTGGCCGATGATCAACGTGGGCACCTCCACGCCGTCCTGGACCACGGTGAAGTACGTGCGGGCGAGAGCGCCCCTGGCGACGTCGCGACGCAGGTCGGCGGGCACGTCCTCGACCGGGCCCGCGGAGACGTCCTCGCCGCCGTCGCGGCGGCCCGTGGTGAGCACCGCGCGGAACTCCCCGGCGGTCGGCGACGCAGGCGTGGCCTCCAGGCTGGCGCTGGTCAGCTGCGCGATCGCGTTGTTGAGCTCGCCCTCGGCCCCGTCCCGGTCGGGGTCGACGCCTGCCAGCTCGCGCTCCATCAGCACGCTGCCCGACTCGAAGCGGGCCAGGGTGTCGGCTTCCTTGCTCTGGACCAGCCTGCCCGCGATCTGGGTCTGCAGGACCAGGCCGAGCACCAGCACCACGGCGGTGGACAGCGCCAGCGTGCTGATCACGACCCGCAGCTGCATCGACCGCCGCCACACCGCGCCCGACGCCTCGGCGACGTCGACACCGAGCTGCCGGACCTGCGCCAGCGCCTGGCGGACGGTCATGGGCTCGCACGCTCGCTCACGGTGGCCCCGCCTTGTATCCGACGCCGCGGACGGTCAGCACCACCTCGGGGTGTTCCGGGTCGCGCTCCACCTTGGAGCGCAGCCGCTGTACGTGCACGTTGACCAGGCGGGTGTCGGCGGCGTGCCGGTAGCCCCAGACCTGCTCCAGCAGGACCTCGCGGGTGAACACCTGGCGCGGCTTGCGGGCCAGCGCCACGAGCAGGTCGAACTCCAGCGGCGTGAGCGCGATCTGCGCGCCGTCGCGCTGCACCTGGTGGGCGGGGACGTCGATCGTGACGTCGCCGATGGAGAGCTGCTCGGCGGGCTCGTTGTCGGTGCGCCGCACCCGCGCCCGGATGCGGGCGACGAGCTCCTTGGGCTTGAACGGCTTGACGACGTAGTCGTCGGCCCCGGACTCCAGCCCCAGCACGATGTCGACGGTGTCGCTCTTCGCCGTGAGCATCACGATCGGCACGCCGGACTCGGTGCGGATCGCCCGGCAGACGTCGATGCCGTTCATCCCGGGCAGCATCAGGTCGAGCAGGACGACGTCGGGGCGCAGCTCGCGCACCGCGGGCAGGGCGCGGGTGCCGTCGGCCACCACGGCGGTGTCGAAACCCTCACCCCGCAGCACGATGGTGAGCATCTCGGCCAGGGCCGGGTCGTCGTCGACCACCAGCACGCGCGACTTCATGTCGGCCAGCATCCCACTGCCGGGCCGACGTCTGCGCCGGGGCCTGCGGGATCATCGACCTGCACCCTTTCTGCATGCATCTTCGCTACCCTCGGGTCATGCCCAAGAACGTGCAGATCCGCAATCTGGACGACACGACCTACGAGACGCTGCGGGCCCGCGCCGAAGCCGAGGACATCTCTCTGACGCAGTACCTCCGTCGCGAGCTGGACCATCTGGCCAGCGTGCCGTCGATGACCGAATGGCTGGCCGAGGGCGACAGGTGGCGGGCTCGATACGGGGGCGTGAGCCGCGAGGCCCGAGAGCAGGCGTTCGACGACCTACGGGCCGAGCGATAAGTGATCGAGTTCGTCATCGACGCGTCGGCCCTCATCGAGCTGACCGTGGAGGCAGGCGCCGCCCCCGGCCTGAGTCGCCGCGCCCATGCCGGCAGCGGAGCCGCCCCGGAGCTGATCGGCGTGGAGTCGCTCCAGGCGCTTCGCGCCATGGTCCGTGGTGGTGCGCTCGACCTCGAAGCCGCTCACGTCGCCGCGGCCCGGCTGGCGTGCGCCCCGATCGCGCTCGTGAGTCACAGGCCGCTGCTCGGACGGGTGTGGGAACTGCGCGACACCGTGAGCGCCTACGACGCGACCTACGTCGCCCTCGCCGAACGACTCGGCGTCCCGCTCCTCACCTGCGATGCGCGCCTGGGCCGTGCGTACGGCCACGGCGCCGAGATCGTCGTCTACCCGAGGAGCTGAGCGACGAGACCCTCCACGTCCGTCTCCCCCGCGCCGTCGAGCACCGTCCACGGCGAGAGCCAGGCGGCCGCGGCGAGCTGCGCGTAGACGACGCCCGTGCGCTCCTGCAGGTCGTCGTCGGCCTCGTAGACGTCGCGCTCGCGGCCCGGCTCGGTGCGTTCCCGCCCCGCGGCGCGCTCGGCCGCGACGGCCTGCGGCACGGCGAGCAGCAGGTGGTGGTCGGGCACCGGGACGGCGAAGCGCTCGAACTCCAGCGCGCGGACCCACGCGACGAACTCCCCGTCGGCGTGCTGATGCAGCCGCGCGGCCCCGTACGCGGCGTTGGACGCGGCGTAGCGGTCCACGAGCACGACGTCGTGCGCGGTGAGGTCGCGGCGCAGCCCGTCGGCGGCCGCGCGGCGGTCCAGCGCGTAGAGCACCGCCATCCCGTGCACCGACCCGGT
Source organism: Pseudonocardia sp. (assembly GCA_030453005.1). GTDB lineage: Bacteria > Actinomycetota > Actinomycetes > Mycobacteriales > Pseudonocardiaceae > Pseudonocardia. The sequence goes on from JAKDLE010000184.1 coordinate 5,493, forward strand.
GAGGTCGCCGAGGCGGCCGTAGAGCGCGTCGCGGACCAGCTCGGCGTGGACGTCGGTGTCGTAGCGGGGGAACGCCTCCGTCGCGACCCGCGCGCCGCAGGCGGCCATGGCGGCTACGAGCCGTCGGGCGAGCGTGCGTTTCCCGGCACCGTCGAGCCCCTCGACGACGATCAACCGACCCATCGCGCGGACCCCCAGCTCGCCGCGAAGCCCGGGTGCAACGGGAGGGTGTGCAGCTCCTCGGCCGGAACCCAGCGCACCGCGATCGTCTCCGCCGTCAGCGCGGTGAGCACGAGCGGGGTGGACGCACGCGCGACGACCGTGGTGTAGCTCCAGCCGCCGTGGTCGTCGACGTAGCTCCCGGTGGTCGTCACGGTCGCGGGGTCGAGGCCCGCCTCCTCGGCGGCCTCGCGCAGCGCGGCCCGCTCGGCGCTCTCGCCGTGGTTGCGCGCGCCGCCGAGGATGCCCCAGGTGCCGCCGTGGTGGCTCCACAGCGCGCGGTGTTGCAGCAGCACGCGGTCGCCGTGCCGGAGCAGCAGACCGGCGGCACCGAAGATCCCCCAGTGTCGGTGGCCCTGCTCGCAATGGACCCAGCCGTCACCGTCGCCGCGCGGGAGCATCCCGCCAGCGTATGCCGTGGCGTCCGCGGCCAGGCTCCGCCGCCGGGTATGCGGATGCTCGCATTCGTCGGTCGGCGCCTGAACCGACGGTGATCACTCCTCCGCGAAGGTAGCCGTGCTCGGCCGGCGGTCGGTTCCTCGCGGAACAGCGCCTGGCCTGCGGCGACAGGGACGTCCGGATCGTCGACGGCCTCCCCGGGTTCTACCCCCCG
>JAKDLE010000003.1 GCA_030453005.1 Pseudonocardia sp.
GGCGGCGACCCTCCCCCACCTCGCCGCCCCACCTGCAGCCGTCGATGCACGCGGGCGCGTGGGACGCAGGGTCGCGGTGGTCGACCGTCCTCACGACGTTGCTCGCCTCCGAACGGCACGAGGAGCGACGATGCGCGCGGTAGCCTCCCTCGACTTGACGCCCGAAGCGGTGCGCGGCGGTCGGGGTCGCCCAGGAGGACGGCGTCGATCCGCGCGGCCAGGCTGGGGCTGGCTGGCTGGCGCGTGGGCGACGCTTTTCGCGCTGGTGCACCTCTACTGGGCGGCCGGCGGAACGGTCGGCCTGGACGTGTCCGCGGGATCCGCACTGGCGCAGGAGCGCACGGCCTGGTTCGTCCTCGGCGGGCTTGTCGGGGTGGGCGCCGCGCTGCTCGTCGTCGGCGCGGCGGCCGTCGCGGTGGAGCGCGTACCCGCACCACCCCGGCTCCTCCGGGCGCTGTGCTGGGCCACCGCGGCGCTGCTCGTCGTGCGCGGCGTCGGGCTGGCGGTGTTGATGCTGGTCGGGACGATCCGCGCGGGCGTGGCTGTGGAACCCGTGGTTCCGCCTCGGTGCTGCCTGCTTCGTGGCGGCGGCGCGTCGCCGGGCCCGGTGAGACCCGGACGCGTGCGACACTGCGCGCATGACCAGCCCCGCGATCGGCCTCGCCCGGCTCCGTGCCGCGGCGGCGTCCGGCGAGCTCGACCAGCTCTGCATCCGGCACCGCGTCCGGGTGCTGACCGTGTTCGGCAGTGCGGCCCGGGGTGAGCAGGCGGCCCGCGACCTGGACGTCGGGGTGCTGTTCGAACCGGGCACCCGCGTCGACTACCCGTCGATCATCGGCGACCTCCAGGAGCTCACCGGCGCCGACGTCGACCTGGTCCGGCTCGACGGTGCCGCCGCGTTGATCCGGGAGCGGGCGCTCGTCGGGTCGGTCGCGCTGCACGAGAGCGAGGTGGGTGCCTGGTCGCGCGCGGCGACCGCCGCCGCGCTGGAGCGCATGGACACCGCGTGGATGCGCCGGTCGAGCCTGGAACTGCTGGCGCGCCGGTGAAGCCGAGGCCGCTCGACGAGGCGTCGGTCCAGGCGAAGCTGGAGCTGATGGCGGTGTTGCTGCGGCGCTTGGGCCGGTTCGGCGCGATCGACCGGGCCGACGTCGAGGACGATCTGGACCAGCGGCTCATCCTCGAGCGGATTCTCACCCAGCTCGTCGACCTCGCGGTGGGCATCAACACGCAGATCACGTCGGCCGAGCTGGGCACCGTCCCGACCGACTACCGGTCCTCGTTCCCCGCGCTCGCCGATGTCGGCGCGATCACGCACGATCTGGCGCGTCGCCTCGCCCCGTCAACGGGGATGCGCAACGTGCTGGTGCACGCCTACCTCGACCTCGACGTCGACCGCTTCGTGTCGTCCGTGCCGCCGGCGCGCGAGCAGTTCGCCGAGTACGTGGAGCAGGTGGCGCGCTGGCTGCTGGACCGCGGGCGCGCCGGATGAGGTCCGGTGCGCCCGCGTACCCGGTCAGTACCGGTAGTGCTCCGGCTTGAAGGGCCCCTCCACGTCCACGCCGATGTAGTCGGCCTGGTCCTTGCTCAGCCTCGTCAGCTCGCCGCCCAACGCCAGGACGTGGATCTTCGCGACCTTCTCGTCCAGGTGCTTGGGCAGGCGGTAGACGTCCTTGTTGTACTCCTCGTGCTTGGTGAACAGCTCCACCTGGGCGATGACCTGGTTCGCGAAGCTGTTGCTCATCACGAACGACGGGTGGCCGGTGGCGTTGCCCAGGTTCATCAGCCGACCCTCGGACAGCAGGATGATCGAGTGCCCGTCCGGGCTGTGCTCGTTGGGAGGGAACACCCACTCGTCGACCTGCGGCTTGATGTTGATCCGGACGATGCCGGGGATCCGGCCCAGGCCTGCGACGTCGATCTCGTTGTCGAAGTGCCCCACGTTGGCGACGATCGCCTGGTGCTTCATCCGCTTCATCGCGTCGGTCGTGATGATGTCCTTGTTGCCCGTGGTGGTGACGATGATGTCGGCCTGCTCGATCACCGAGTCGAGCGTGGCCACCTGGAAGCCCTGCAGCAGCGCCTGGAGCGCGCAGATCGGGTCGACCTCGGAGACGATCACCCGGGCGCCCTGGCCCGCCAGCGCGGCCGCCGACCCCTTGCCCACGTCGCCGAAGCCGCAGACCAGCGCCACCTTGCCGCCGATGAGCACGTCGGTGGCGCGGTTGAGGCCGTCCACCAGCGAGTGCCGGATGCCGTAGACGTTGTCGAACTTGCTCTTGGTGACCGAGTCGTTCACGTTGATCGCCGGAAACAGCAGCTTGCCCTGCTCGGCGAGCTGGTAGAGCCGGTGGACGCCGGTGGTGGTCTCCTCGGTGACGCCGCGGATGTCGGACGCGATCTTCGTGTAGCGGTCCGGGTCGGAGGTCAGCGACCGGCGCAGCGTGTCGAGGATGATCCGGTACTCGTCGGAGACGGTGAGGTCCTCGTCGTGAACGGTGGGCACGACGCCGGTCTTCTCGTACTCGACGCCCTTGTGGATGAGCAGGGTGGCGTCGCCGCCGTCGTCGAGGATCATGTTCGGGCCGACGATCTCGCCCGCGTCGTCACGGAACAGGAACAGCTGCTCGGTGCACCACCAGTACTCCTCCAGCGACTCGCCCTTCCAGGCGAACACGGGGACGCCCTCGGGCTCCTCGGGAGTGCCGTGCGGGCCGACGACGGTGGCAGCGGCGGCGTGGTCCTGCGTGGAGAAGATGTTGCAGCTGACCCAGCGGACCTCGGCGCCCAGGCTGACCAGGGTCTCGATGAGCACCGCGGTCTGCACGGTCATGTGCAGCGAGCCGACGATGCGGGCGCCGTGCAGCGGGCGGGCCTCGGCGTACTCGGTGCGCAGCTCCATGAGGCCGGGCATCTCGTGCTCGGCGAGCCGGATCTCCTTACGGCCGAACTCGTGGAGCGCGAGGTCGGCGACGGCGAAGTCGATCCCGCTGATGTTCTGGAGCTTGCCGGTGGGGTCGGCGGTGGTGTCGACGGACATGACGGGGTGACGCCTCCTGGAGTATTTCGATGACGGCGGCTCGCGGGCAGGGTGCGGGCAGCCTCTGTGGTCAGAGGCGCCCTTCTCACCCTGGCCCGAACTTCCCCGAGCGTGGCGGACCGTGAGTCCGTCGCAGCGCCTCTCGGGGAACGGCTACGCCAGTGCACTCCCAGCGTGGCGACTGGGGGTGGACCCTGTCAACCGGGACCGGGGCGAGTTCGGCCACGCTCAGCCCGACGCGTCGCCCGCGATCCGCGGCCATCCCGCCGGCCCGGGCTCGGCGACGTCCCACCCGACGAAGAAGAACGCATCGCCGTTCCTCCTCACCTCGACGACCCGGCCGTCGAACTCGATGCGGGTGGCGCTCCCGGGCGCGTCCGTCGTGCCCCAGAAGGTCACCGTGGGGCGGCCGGGAATGGCGCGCCATCCCGGGCCGTTGGCGCCGCTGACCTCGAACCACGCATCGGCCCCATCGGTGGGTGCGCGGCGCTCGCACAGGACCTCGTAGGGATAGGAGTGCTCGGTGGAGCCGGTCTCCACCAGGACGATCGCCCAGTCACCCGACCGGTCCTCGAACAGCACCGAGGCGCCCGGCGGGAAGCCGTGCAACGCGGCCGCGGCGGGGGCGGGGTGCTCAGGGGTTGTCATGGCGTCCTGTCGACGGTCGGGTCATGGCATCACTCGGCCCGCCGGCTACCCCAGCAGGTGGTCGCGCAGCAGCGCCTCGGCGGCGACCGTGCGGCCGCGGGTGGCGAGCAGGCCGGCGGGCACGACGGTGAAGTCGGCGTCGACGACCACCTCGACGTCGGCGAGCGCCCCGGCCAGCACCGCGTCGGCGCGCAGGGTGGCGATCACCGCGGCGAGCCCGGCGCCGGGGCTGCGCTGACGGAACACGCCGCCGGTCAGCACCACCAGCCCGATGCCGCCCGGGTCGTCGTGAGCGCGCAGGTGCCTGCGCACCGCGATCACGGTGGCGAGTGCGGCGATGCGGCGGTCCTCCGCGGCGCTGCCCGGGTTGCTGGGGACGTAACCGACCTCGCTGGCCATCCGCGCGACGGTGGGCGCGAGCAGGTCGGCCTCCACCGGGTCGACGACGCCTTCGGTCTGCCCCTCCACGAGCACCCCGCCCGCGGCGGCACGCACCCCGAGATCGCCCTCCACCGTGCGGCGCGGTCCTTCGTCCTCCGTGGTGGCGGAGTGCACGTCGGTGGTGGCGCAGCCGACGTCGACGAGCAGCACGCGCGAACCCCGGATGCGGGCGAGCTCCTGCGCGCCGCGCCCCACGGCGTCGGGCGTGACGACGCGCACCAGCCGCCGGAACCGGGGCGCCACGGAGGTGCCGCGGCCGCCGAGCGCGTGGCGCGGGTACAGCGCGGCGATGGCGGCGCGCGCCGGGCCGGGCGCCACCTCGCCGGAGCGCGGGAGCGCGTTCTCCGACGCCACGACGGTGCGGCCGGTGGCGCGCAGGAGCGCCAGTGCATCGTCGCGTGCGGCGGAGTTCCCGGCCAGGACGATCGGTGGACGGACCCGCGCACGGGCGAGGCGGCCCGCGTTGTGCAGCAGTAGCGTCGGGTCGTCCCCGTCGGACCCGCCCAGCAGCAGGACGACACCGGGACGGGCGGTGCGCAGCGCACGGACGTCGGCGGGTTCCAACGGCCCGGAGTGGATGTGGACGACATGCGCACCCGCCGAGCACGCCACCCGGTACGCGGCCTCGGTGGTGCTCAGTCGGTCGGACCCGACCACCGCCAGCCGCAGGCCGCCGCCCGCGGACGAGCAGGCGAGCAACTCGGGCTCGTCGCCTGCCCCCGTGCTCGCGGCGGTGACCGCGCGAACGCAGGTGTCCATGCCCGTGAGGACGTCGTCGGTGGTGGTGGGGTGCTCGGCGAAACCCGCGAGCGCGCCGTCGGGATGGACCAGTACGGCCTTGGTCCACGTGGAGCCCACGTCGAGGCACACCGAGGCGGCGTGGTCACGGGCGGGCGTCACGACGATCGAGCCTAACCGCTCGAGCCGCGCAGAGCGCGTGGTCGACCCTCACGGGTAGCGGTAGGTTCGACGGTGACCCGATCCACACGCGATGCCCCGGAGTCGACGATGCTTGGTCTCATGCAGGACCGCCCACTCGGGCTGCCCCACGTCTTTCACCGCGCCGAACAGTATTTCGGACACAAGTTGCTGGTCACCGCCACGGTCGACGGCGAGGAGACCACGACGATCGCCGAGTGGGCCCGCCGAGTGCGCAGCCTCGCCGGCGTGCTGGACACGCTGGGGATCTCCGCCGACGGCCGGGTCGGCACGTTCTGCTGGAACACCGCGCGGCACCTGGAGCTCTACGTCGCCGCGCCGTGCACCGGGCGGGTGCTGCACACCCTGAACATCCGGCTGTTCCCCGAGCAGCTGGTGTACGTCGTCGAGCACGCGCAGGACGAGGTCGTGTTCGTCGACCGCTCGCTGATCCCGCTGCTCGCGCCGCTGGCCGACAAGCTGGGTTCGGTGCGGCATTTCGTCGTCATCGACGACGGCGCCGACGTCGCCGTGCCCGACGGGTGGCTCGACTACGAGGAGCTGCTCGCCGCGGCCACCCCCCACGAAGGCGAGTTCCACGTCGCCGACGAGAACACGGCCGCCGCGATGTGCTACACGTCCGGCACCACCGGCAACCCCAAGGGCGTGGTCTACAGCCACCGCTCCGCGGTGCTGCACTCGCTGATCGCCCTGGTCGCCGACGGGGCTGCGCTCTCCGAGCGCGACGTGGTGCTGCCCGTCGTCCCGATGTTCCACGCCAATGCCTGGGGCCTGCCCTACGGGTGCCTGCTCGCGGGCACCGACATGGTGTTCCCCGGCCCGAAGATGACGCCCGAGGCCATCGTCGGCCTCCTGGAGCGCCACCGGGTCACCGTCACCGGCGGGGTGCCGACCATCTGGATGGGGATGCTGCCGCTGCTGGCCGAGCACGACCTGTCTGCGCTGCGGGTGGTGCTGTGCGGCGGGTCCGCGGTGCCGAAGTCGCTGTCCGAGGGCTACCGCGAGGCCATCGGCATCCCGATGCTGCACGCCTGGGGCATGACCGAGACCAGCCCGATCGCCACGATGTCCACCCCGCGCAGCCATCACGCCGAGCTCACGGAGGACCAGCGCGCCGACGTCCGCGCCCGCCAGGGCCAGGCTGTGCCGCTCGTCGACATCCGGCTCGTCGACCCCGAGTCCGGCGAGATCCAGCCCTGGGACGACGTCGCCACCGGGGAGATCCAGGCCGCAGGCCCGTGGATCGCGAAGGAGTACTACCGCGGCGAGGGCGGCGGCACCCAGTTCACCGACGACGGTTGGCTGCGCACCGGCGACGTCGGCACCGGCGACCGCTACGGCTTCGTCCGCCTCGTCGACCGCACCAAGGACCTCATCAAGTCCGGCGGGGAGTGGATCGGCTCCGTCGAGCTGGAGAACGAGATCATGGCGCACCCCAAGGTCGCCGAGGCCGCCGTCATCGCGGTCCCGCACGAGCGGTGGGTGGAGCGGCCGCTCGCGTGCGTCGTCGTCAAGCCCGGGGAGACGCTCACCACCGAGGAGATCATCGCCCACCTGGAGCCGCGGGTGGCGAAGTGGTGGCTGCCCGACGCCGTCGAGTTCATCGACGAGGTGCCCAAGACCAGCGTGGGCAAGTTCTCGAAGAAGACACTCCGCGAGAAGTTCGGCGGCTACCAGGTGGCCGGACCCACCAGCCACGACCCGGCCTGACCAGCAAAAACGACGACCATCGACCCCGGCACCTTCTGTGGGTGTACGGGGCCGATCGGTGTCGTCCGCGGGTGTCCACGGAACAGTGACGGAACGACCGCATCGGCGGCGCCGTGCTGCTCGCGCCCCGCCCGACGCAGGGCAACCCGTCCGTCAGACGCCGCCCCGGAACGCAGGTAGCGGTGTCGCGTCCGTCGGCCATCGCCGCGGCGATCTCGCCCGTCACGCCCGGTACCATTCGGGCATCGGCCGGTGCGAGGCCCCCAGCCGAATCGACACCAGCTCCCGGCCGTCGACGCCCAGCGCGGTCGCCACCGGCGGCCGCCGCGATCCCCAGACGACGACCAGCCAGCCGTGCCGCGGAACTGCGAGCGTGCGACCTGCGACGCCCACCGTGTGCACCTCGCGGGCAGCCCGCAGCACGGCGTGGTGCACATAGCGCGAGCTCCACGGCAGCAGACCGCTCTCCAGGAGGACGGAACCGGCACCGTCCGTCACGAGCAGGGCCGGCAACTCGGCCACCGGCGGCCGATCGCCCAAGCCGTCATCATCGTCGGAACCGCCACCCCCGCCGAGCAGGCGCCAGCAGCCGTGCTCGTGCGCGAGCACGTGCACCTCCTGCCAGGACACACCAGCGCCACGGCGTACGAAGAGCGCAGCAGCGACGTCGCCGTCGACGTCCACGGCCAACGCGGCGAACCGGCGACGGCGGCTCAGCCGTGAGGGATCGTCCTGCACTCCGTGCTTGATGAGCCGGACGCTCTCCTTCGACGCGTCGTAGGCCACCAGACGAACATAGCGGCGGAATCGCGCCGCAGTCGATCCATAAGGATTACCGACAGAACGTTCAACGGCGGTGTCACGCATCGAGGAATTCCGCGATCCGCGAGACCGACGCAGGCACTCCCCCGCCGCGCATTACTCGACGGAACAGACGGCCGTCCGGCGCGGTGCCGAACTCGGCCACGTGCGTACCCAGGGCCGCGACGAGGGCGGGCGGAATGGGCACGAGCCGTACCGCCTCCACTCGCCGATGCTTCAACGGCCGCTCCCCGATGTCCCCGCGATCCCGGTAGTGCGCGCCGGACACATCCGGCCGAGCCCGCGCGAGCCGCAGCTCCCCCCAGCCCGTAGGCGGGAGAACACAGTCCGTCAGCCGCAGGCCCAGTGCCTCCGAGGGGCGCAACCCGCCGTGGTAGAGGCAGCAGAAGAACGCGTACAGCCAGCGGCCGCGGTCGCGATGGACCGACCGAACCGGCGCGGTGACGTACCATACCGCGGCGAGCAGCTGCCGGGCCTGCACCAGGTTCACCACGACCCGGGGATCGACGGCACCGCCTCCGCCAGCCAGTGGCAGCCGACGGCCCGTGACGGGTTGGCGTCGAGCCATTCTGCGGACACCGCGTAGGCGAGCGCGCGATGGAGGGACCGAGCGGCGGGTGTCCCACGTGGCGCGGCCCTGCCTATGGCCTCCGCGCGCGAGCAACTGCCCAGCAACAAGCCCCGGTCCGCAGTGGTCAACGCCGGCCACGTCAGGCCTCTCGATCGCCCGGCTCAGAGCGGGTTTCGACGGGTGCGCCGCTGGTTCCCAAGCTGAACACGCGGGTTCGATTCCCGTCATCCGCTCCACACCGAAGGCCCAGGTCAGCGCCCGTTCGCGAGGATCGTCGCGGCGTCTCGCGAGTGTTGTCAGGTTGTCGACGGGCCATTGCCAGCCGGCTAGACTTGCCGGCATGTCGACCCCGCGCACGCTGACGGCTGCGGTGCACCAGGAAGAAGACTGGTACGTGGCGCAGTGTCTGGAGGTCGATGTCGCCAGCCAGGGCCGCACCGTCGAGGAAGCGGTCGTCAACCTTCGTGAGGCCGTCTCGCTATACCTCGAGGAGGTCGATGATCCCGACCGGCACGTCGCGGGAACTCCGTTGGTGACATCGTTCCAGGTGCCCGGCGCGGCGTGAGTCCCGCCCTCTCGGACCTGCCTGTCCGCAAGGTCATCCGCACGTTGGAGTCTGTCGGATTCGTCCACAAGCGGACAGCCGGGAGCCACGCCGTCATACGCCATCCCGACGGGCGGGTCGCCGTCGTCCCTCAACACGGCACCGTCAAGCGCGGCACCCTCAGCTCCATCCTGCGTCAGGCGGGGATCACCCCGAGCGAGTTTCTGGCGCTGCTCAGGTAGCCGGCCCGGGCCCAGAGCGCGCCCAGAACGACGATCACGCGCGGTTACCGGCGGTCCGTCGAGACAGGGCGCTGGCGCAGCTCAGGGCCCTGACCATGGGGCATCACGGCAAGTTCGGGCCACGGAACCCTGGCGGAACAAGAAGACTCTGCGCACTACGACCGCCCTGACATCTGCCCAGGTGGTAGGCATAGTGCCGTGATGGCCTGCGAATGCTCCAAGAAGACACTCCGCGAGAAGTTCGGCGGCTACCAGGTGGCGGGGCCCACCAGCCACGACGGGGCCTGACGACGGAGCGCGACCTGGCCGCCCGGGTGCTCGCGCGGCCGCCGCGGTGCGGGGCCACGCGGTTGGTGTGCGTCGACGGGCCGTCGGGCTCGGGGAAGACCACCCTCGCCGGGCGCCTGGCCGCCGCGCTCGGCGGGGCGCCCGTCGTGCACACCGACGACGTCTTCCCCGGCTGGGACGGGCTCGCCGACGTCGTGCCGCTGCTGCACGCGGGCATCGTCGCGCCGCTGCTGGCGGGCACAGCGGCGGCGTACCGCCGGTGGGACTGGACGCGTTCGGAGTTCGCGGAGACCGTGCCCGTCGGGATGCCTCCGCTGCTCGTCGTCGAGGGGGTGGCGAGCGGGGCGCGGGTGATCGCGGCGCGCGCGGTGCTGCTGGTGTGGGTCGAGGCGCCGCACGCGGAACGGTTCCGGCGCGGCATCGCCCGTGACGGGGAGGCCTACCGCCCGCACTGGGAGCGGTGGGCCGCACAGGAGGACGCCCACTTCGCGGCGGAAGGCACCCGCGAGCGCGCAGACGTGATCATCGACGGAGGCAGGCCGCCCGGTCGCTGATCACGGTCCCAGGCGCCCGGCTCAGCTCGTCGACGGCGACCGGTCGGTAGGGGTGCCGACGGCGGACCGGTCGAGGTCGGGCTCCAGGTACATCAGGCGGGCGTCCGGGACGGCGGCCCGGACGCGCCCCTCCGCATCGTCGATCGCCCGCGCGACACCCTCCACGGGTAGCCCGGGCGTCAACGCGATCTTCGCGGCCACCAGCAGCTCCTCCGGCCCGACGTACTGGGTGCGGATGTGGAGGACCCGCAGGACGTCGCCGCGCGTCAGCTCGTCGGTGATGGTGGTCAGCACCGGCGCCATCGCGCCCTCGCCGATGAGCAGGCTCTTCATCTCGACGATCAGGATGATCGCGATGACGCCCAGCAGGACCCCGATGGAGATGGTGCCCAGCGCGTCGAACACGGGGTTGCCGGTCAGCACCGAGAGCCCGACGCCCGCGAGCGCGAGGAACAGGCCGACGAGCGCGCCGAGGTCCTCCAGCAGCACGACCGGCAGCTCGGGCACCTTCGACTGTCGGATGAACTGCCACCACGTGCCGTCGCCCTTGAGCGGACGCGACTCCACGATCGCCGTGCGGAACGAGTACGACTCCAGCCCGATCCCGATCACCAGGATCACGACGGCGACGAGTGGCGAGGTGAGCGGCTCGGCCCCCTCCAGCTTGTGGATGCCCTCGTAGAGCGCGAACACCGAGCCGAGGCTGAACAGCAGCAGCGCCACGACGAACGAGTAGAAGTAGCGGTCGCGGCCGTACCCGAACGGGTGCTCCGGGGTGGCCGCCCGCTTCGCCCGCTTCCCGGCGAACAACAGCAGACCCTGGTTGCAGGTGTCGGCCACCGAGTGCACGGCCTCCGCCAGCATCGACGACGAGCCGGTGATCAGATAGCCGACGAACTTCGCGACCGCGAGCCCGGCGTTGGCGAACAGCGCCGCGAGGATCGCCTTGGTCCCACCGTGTGACGCCACGCCTGCCCCCTGAGGTTGTGTCCGAGACCGGCGAAACCCTAGCGCGCCCGACGCCGAGCGTCAGCCGAGCCCGTCGCCCGCCAGGAACAACTGGGTGTCCTCGGCCCGCGGCACGACCGTGACGGCCTCGTCGCCCGCTCCGAGCCACAGCGAGGCGCCGCGCTTGATCTCCAGCTCGGTCGCCGCCGACCGCACGCCCGCCGCGCCGCCGGTACACACCAGGATCCGCGGTCCGTCGCCGGGCACCGTGGTCTCCCCTGCGTCGGGGCCGCCCTCGTAGCGGCGCAGCAGGAACTCCCGCGCCGGGGTGTCGTAGCGCAGCCAGCCCTCGCCGTCCGGGTCCGGTCGGCCCACCATGACCGATGGCGCGGGCGCGGTGAAGTCGAGCACCCGCAGCAGCTCGGGGACGTCGACGTGCTTGGGGGTGAGCCCGCCGCGCAGCACGTTGTCGGAGTTGGCCATCAGCTCGACGGCCGCGCCGGAGAGGTAGGCGTGCAGGTTGCCCGCGGGCAGGTAGAGCGCCTCCCCCGGAGCGAGCGTGATGCGGTGCAGCAGCAACGCGGCGAGCACGCCCGCGTCCCCGGGGTAGCGCTCGGAGAGCTCCAGCACGGTGCGCGCCACGGCGCTGAAGGTGTCGGTGCTGCCCGCGAGCCGCACACATCCCTCCTGCAGCGCCGGGACGAGGGTGTCGAGCATCGATTGCGGCAGCGTGATCCACGTCGTGAACAGCGCGCGCAGGCCGTCGGCGTCCGGTTGCGCGGCGAGCAGCTCGGCGTGTGCGGCGAGCGCGGGGACGTCGAGGCCGCGCAGCAGTGCGACGGTGGCCGCGGGGTCCCGGAAGCCGACGAGCGCGTGGAACTCGGTGAGCGCGCAGACCAGCTCCGGCTTGTGGTTCGGGTCGCGGTAGTTGCGTTCGGGCGCGTCGACGGCGATGCCGGCGGCGTCCTCGCGGGCGAACCCCTCGGCGGCCTGCTCGGCGCTCGGGTGGGCCTGCAGCGACAACGGCTCGTCGGCGGCCAGCACCTTGAGCAGGAACGGCAGGCGCGCGTCCCACGCGACGGCGCGCCGGGCGCCGAGGTGTCCCGCCGGGTCGGCGGCGACGGCGTCGAGCAGGGAGGTTCGGGTGCCGTCGCCGTGCACCAGGTGCGAGGGGTCGCCGGGGTGGGCCCCTAACCACAGCTCGGCCTGCGGGTGGGGCGAGGGCACCTCCTCCCCGAGCAGCTCGGCGATCACGGTGCGCGACCCCCACGAGTAGGGCCGCACAGGGTTCTCCAGCAACTCCACGGTGACTCGCGCGCTCCTTCGTCGGGCTCCGGTCGAGGGACCGGGGCTCGGGCGGATCGGTTTCCGGGGCGGATCGGGGTCAGGCGGGTTCGATCGTGCGGGTGGCCAGCCCGAGGTAGACCGCGGCCACGTCCAGGCGGGAGGTCAGCAGGGCCGCCCGCAGCAACGCCGCGTGCGGCGTCCCGCGGGCGACCTCCTCCACCGGGTGCAGCAGGTCGGCGTCGGGCAGGGACCGGCCGGTCCGGCGCAGAACCGCCTGTGCCGGATCATCCTCCCCGGTGGCCGGCAGCACCAGACGCACGGGCCAGGCCGTGGCGCCCGGGTCCGGGTCGTCGAACGGGTCGTGGAACACGTCGGCGGCCGCGGTGTGGTCGAGCGCGCGGAGCAGGCCGGTGGCCGTGACCCCCTGTGCGACGTCGGCGGCGTGCGCCACGACCCCGGCGTGGGTGGCCAGCGACGACGCCGCATGCCCGGCCACCGCGGCACCGAGCGCGTCGGTGCCCCACAGCAGCGGGGTGTGCTCGGCCAGGCGCAGGGCGAGCGACTTGGCCGGGTTCACGAACGGCTCGTGGCCCGGCTGGTTGCGCTCGGCCTCGGCGTCGAGCACGTCGGCGAGGACGTCCATCCCCGGGTCGAGCGGGGCGTCGAGCAGCCCGAGCGCGCGCAGCACCGCCAGCCCGACGGCCAGCGCACGCGGCAGGTCCAGGCCCGGCGGCACCGGGATCCGCGGCTCGACCAGCCGCATCCGCCCGGCCCCGGCGAAGGCGACAGGGCCGTCGGCGGGGGCGGAGAGCACCACCTCGGCGCCGCGCCGCACGGCCCGGGCCACGGAGTCGGCGAGGTCGCCGTCGGTGGCGTCGGCGGTGTGGGCGACCACGATGTCGAGCGGGCCGATCCAGCTCGGCGCCGCGTCGGCGACGACGAGCGGCACCGGGCACCTCGGGCCGAGCAACGCACCCAGCAGCTCCGCGGCCGCCCCGGACGATCCCGGCCTGCGCAGGAGCACCAGCGCGCGCGGCCGGGTGCCCGCGAGGTCGGCCACTCCCGCCTCGAGCGCTCCCTGCGCCGCCGAACGCACCTGCGCACCGGCGGTGGCCGCCGAACGCAGCACGCCGCGGGTGTCGAGCGCTGCCAACGCCCGCGGGTCGGCCAGCAGGGTGTCGTCGAGCACTAGTGGCTATCCGCCTGGCCGCGCGTGGGCGGAGTGGCCTCGTCGAGCAGGAGGACCGGGATCCCGTCGACCACCGGGAACCCGCGGCCGCAGTGCGTGCAGGTGAGCACGTCGGCGTCGGCGTCGGACGGGGTGCCTGCCCGCAGCGGCGCGTGCTCGTCACACGGGCAGGCCAGGATGTCCATCAGCTGCGGATCGAGCTGAACGGCCATTGGTCAGTCCTCCTGATGGTGGGGTTCGGGTTCGACTCTGCCGGTGTCCGACTCTGCCAGTGCCCGACGCCGGGCGCCGGGTCCGACCGGGTACGCGCTGCTCACCGCGCGTGGCGCAGAAGGATGAACGCAGAAGGATGAACCCAGTGGGATGAACCCAGCGCTCAGGCACGCACGATCCGCAGGACGTCGTCGCGCAGCCGGGCGACGGCGGGGGGGTCTGCGGCCTCCACGTTGAGCCGCAGCAGCGGTTCGGTGTTGGACGGACGCAGGTTGAACCAGGAGCGGTCCGGCAGCGCCACGGTGAGGCCGTCGAGATCGTCGATCTCCACGCCCGCCCGGGGACCGTAGGCGGCGCGCACCGCGGCGATCCGACCCGGTACGTCGGCGACCGTCGAGTTCACCTCACCTGACGCTGCGTAGCGCTCGTAGCCTGCCATCAGCGCCGATGCCGGGCCGCCCGACTCACCGAGCGCGGCCAGCACGTGCAGGGCCGCGAGCAGGCCGGAGTCGGCCCTCCAGAAGTCGCGGAAGTAGTAGTGCGCGGAGTGCTCCCCGCCGAACACCGCGTCGGTGTCGGCCATCGTCTGCTTGACGAACGAGTGCCCGACGCGGGTGCGCACCGGCCTGCCCCCGTGCTCGGCCACGATCTCGGGCACCGCGCGCGAGGTGATCAGGTTGTGGATGACCGCGGCGCCCGGCGACTCCGCAAGGGCGCGCACCGCCACCAGCGCTGTGATCGCGCTGGGGCTCACCGGCTCGCCCCGCTCGTCGACGACGAAGCAGCGGTCAGCGTCGCCGTCGAACGCGAGGCCGAGGTCGGCTCCCTCGGTGACGACGGCCTTGCGCAGGTCGACGAGGTTCGCGGGCTCCAGCGGGTTCGCCTCGTGGTTGGGGAACGTGCCGTCGAGCTCGAAGTAGAGCGGCACCACGTCGATCGGGTCGCCCAGCACGGCGGGCACCGTGTGCCCCGCCATGCCGTTGGCCGCGTCGACGACGACCCGCAGCGGACGGGAGCGGCTGAGGTCCACCAGGCCCCGCAGGTGCCGCGCGTACCCCGCGAGCAGGTCGCGCGAGGTGACCCGGCCGCCGCCGGGCCCCGCGGGCACGCCCGCCTCGACGGCCTCCCGGATCGCCGACAGGCCGGTGTCCTGCCCGATGGGGGTGGCGCCTGCCCGACACAGCTTGATGCCGTTGTAGCGCGCCGGGTTGTGGCTGGCCGTGAACATCGCGCCCGGCAGGTCGAGATGGCCGGAGGCGAAGTAGAGCTGGTCCGTGCTGGCCAGCCCGATGTCAACGACATCCAGTGCCTGCGAGGTGACCCCCTCGGCGAACGCGCGGACCAGCGTCGGCGAGGAGGGACGCATGTCGTGGCCGACGACCACGGCCGTGGCCGGACCCTCGGAGCTCAGCATCGCGGCCGTCGCGGCGCCGATGGCCCGTACCGTCGACTCGTCGATTTCCTCGCCCACGACACCGCGGATGTCGTAGGCCTTGATGATGCGGGAGAGGTCGGCCACGGGCAGGAGCCTATCGGCGCCCGGTCAGGAGTCGGACGGGCCGGGCAGTACGCGCAGGTGGCCGCGACGGCCGGTGCCGGTGATCGGTGCGGCTTCGATGGTGCGGTCGGCCCGCCCGGCCTCTCGCACGGCCTCGGCGAGGGCGGTGAGGTCGTCGCTGCTGTGCTGCGGCGGCGCGAACTCGCCCTCGAACCGCACCACCTCCCAGCCCCGGGGGGCGGTGAGCCGGTGCGCGTGCCGGTTGCACAGGTCATAGGAGTGGGGCTCAGCCTGCGTGGCCAACGGGCCCACGACCGCCGTGGAGTCGGCATAGACGTAGGTGAGGGTGGCCACCGCGAGCTCGGTGCACCCGGTCCGCGAACACCGCCGCACGCTCAGCACACCGGTGACGATAGCGCGTGCGCGGCTGCAGTCGTGGGTGCGACGCGCGGTCTACTCCGACCGGCGCTCGGGAGCGATGGCCCCCACAGCCGCCGGGCGATCTAAGCTTCACCGATGACCACTGCGCGACGCACCCTGCGCCGGTCCCCGCGACGGCGGGACCGCAGAGGCCGTGGCCTGCGCGGGCTGCTCTACCCGACCACCACACCGGCGGCACTCACGCGCGCGGAGCGGTTCGACGCGCTGGTGCTCGACGCCCTGGAGCCGATCGAGCTGCGGTGGGGGTCCGAGCTCATCGACCTCGACGTCGCCGTCGACGAGGTGCCCGAGGTCGAGCAGACCTCACCCGAGGGCCTCACGTGGGGCACCGGGGTGCTGGCCGACGAGGGCGTGCCGCTCGCGCAGCTGGTGCCGGCCGGGGTGGATCCCGACGGGATCCCGTCGCGGGCCCGGATCGTGGTCTACCGCCGCCCGCTGGAGGCCCGGGCCAACGGTGGCGCCGACCTCGCGGACCTGCTCCACGAGGTCCTCGTGGAGCAGGTGGCGGAGTACCTCAACATCGAGCCCGACGCGATCGACGGAGGAGACGGGGCTCTGTAGCGGGTCAGACCACCGCGCCGAGCTCGCCGCGGCGCAGCCGCCTGCGCTCACGCTCGGAGAGACCGCCCCAGATGCCGAAGCGCTCGTCGTGCGCGAGCGCGTAGTCCAGGCACTCGGCCCGCACGTCGCAGCCCGAGCAGATCCGCTTGGCCTCGCGCGTCGAGCCGCCCTTCTCGGGGAAGAACGCCTCGGGGTCGGTCTGGGCGCACAGCGCCCGCTCCTGCCACTCGGGGTCGTCACCGACCCTACCGTCGATGACCGTGAACGGCCCGGAGAGCCGATCGCCGGAGAACTCCGGGCTCGTCGTCCCGAATCCGATGTTGAGGGTGTCTCCGGTCAGGACTCCTGCCACCACGTTCACTCGCCCACCTCCCCGCGCCCCGGCGAATGGCCTGCCCCGCGTGCCCCCGCGAATCACAGCGATGTAAGTACAGCGCTGTGAGTTGACACTTGCAAGCGGAAGCTGCCATCCGGGTGACGTGGTCCACTCCATCGGTCCCCCGTTCAGCACAATGGACGAGTGCGCACCGTGTCGAGTCGGATCAGTCCCTGGTTCCTGTTGCTCCTCGCCGTCGCGGTGGGCGGGGGGTACCTGACGACGCTGGGGACCTCCGGCCCCCTGCTGACGACCGGGGTCGTCCTGCTCGTGCTGGGCGGCTGGGCGGTGTCGCTGTGCCTGCACGAGTTCGGCCACGCGCTCACGGCCTACCGGGGTGGCGACCGGTCGGTGCGCGACAAGGGCTACCTCACCCTCGACATCCGCCGCTACACCGACCTCGGCCTGTCGTTCGTGCTGCCGGTCGTGTTCCTCCTTCTGGGCGGGATCCCGCTGCCCGGCGGGGCCGTGTGGATCGAGCACGGGGCGATCCGGTCGCGCGCGGCGCGCAGCGCCGTCTCCCTCGCCGGACCGGCCACCAACCTCGTGCTCGGCGCACTGCTCACCGCCGCGGTCGCGTTCACGCCGATGGCCGCCGGGCTCGCCGTGGGGTTGTCGTGCCTCGCCCTCATCCAGGTGCTCGCGTTCGTGCTCAACATCCTGCCCGTCCCCGGCCTCGACGGGTTCGGGGTGTTGGAGCCCTACCTATCGACGCCCGCGCGCCTGCTCGCCGCCCGCGTGCGGCCGTGGGCGCCGATCGTGCTGTTCTTCCTGCTCATCGGCGTGCCGGGGGTGCTGGCGGTGTTCTTCTCCCTGGCCTACGCCGTGTTCGGCGCGATCGGCGGGAGTCCCTACCTCGCGGCGCTGGGCTACCAGGAGCTGCTGTTCTGGCGCTGATCCCCCACCGCACCGCGGCGGTGATCCGCGCGAGCCGTACGTCGGCGCGGTGTCCACCGCAGCACCGTGCGCTACGCGGCGATCATGCCGCGGCGGATGAGCTCGCAGTGCACCGTGGCCGCCACGAGGTCCGGCCTGCACAGCACCTGGTAGGCGGTGAACCGGAGCACGACCCAGCCCTCCCGGGTGAGGTGGGCCTCGCGGCGCAGGTCGTGCAGGGCGCGCTTCGCCGTGCGGTGCTCGCCCCCGTCGTACTCGATCGCCAGCAGCGGGCCCGGGTAGGCGAGGTCGAGCCGGTACGGGCCGACCGGGTGCTGGAGCACGGGAGCGGGCAAGCCCGGCCTCGCCGTACGCCGCTCGTCGGTGACGACGACTCCGCCGACCGTCCGCGTCTCCGTCTCCGGGATCGACTCCTCACGGACCAGCAGGCCGGACTGGGCGCGGCGGCGACCGGGCACCACGATCTCGGCCGGGGCGCCCTCCGGCCCGCACGACGCACCGAGCAGCTCGGCCGCGAAAGCCAGCGCTTCAACCCCAGAGGACGCATCCGCCACCTGA
>JAKDLE010000185.1 GCA_030453005.1 Pseudonocardia sp.
GGCGTCGTAAGGCGGCGGGGAGACGTCGAGCGTCTCCTCACCCGCCACCACCGTCCCGAACATGTGTTCGATTTTAGCACGGTGCGGCGCATCCGTCGACCAGTACCGGCGAGACGAGCGGGGCGGGCACGAGCCGACCGCACCCCAGCGGTGAGCCGTCGACCCTGTCGCCGGGGACGGCGACGCCGCCCGTGTCATCCGCCCGTCCGGCCTGCCCACCACCAGGAGTCGGCCGACCGGAGCCGAGGGGCACGATCAACGGATCGCAACGGTCCGTCGCCTGGACACCAGCGGGCTGCTACTCGCGGTCGTGGTCACCACCGCCGGAATCCAGCACCGCGACACCGCCCACCGACTCCTGGCCCTGCCCAGCGGTCGGTTCGCCACGCCCAGCCTCATCCGGGGCGACGCCGGATACGCCGGACGACTCGTCCTCTGGGCCCGCAACGCCCTGCCGCTGACCGTCAAGGTCATGGGTCGGCAAGCGTGGAGCACGTTGCAGTCCTTCGAGCGCACCGACGACGCGAACCCGATGATCATGAAGATGCCCCGCCGCCGCCCCAGGACATGCGGACAGGTAGATCGAGTTTCACAATGCGCCCTGAGCCTGAGACGGACGGGCGGCGTCGACGGGCGCTCCGTACGCTGGACGACGTGCAGGCTCCCCGACTGGTCGCGTCCGACGTCGACGGCACCCTGCTCGGGCCCGACGACGAGGTTCCGGCGCGGTCCGTCGCCGTGATCGGGCGGCTGGTGGCGGCCGGTGTGGGGTTCGTGCTGGTCACCGGTAGGCCGCCGCGGTGGATCCCGCCGGTGCTGGCGCAGCTCGGGCTCGGCCGGTTCGCCGTCTGCGCCAACGGTGCCGTGCTCTACGACGCGAGCGAGGACCGCGTGGTCTGGTCGCAGGCCCTCGCCCCGGAGGCCCTCGCCGAGCTGGCCGCCACCGTCGCGGAGGTGCTGCCCACCAGCGGGCTCGCCGTGGAGCGGCTCGGCACCGGCGCGTTCGACGACCCGGCGAGCGGGTTCGTCGCCGAGCCCGCGTACCGCCACGCCTGGCCCGACTCCGACAACCACATCGCACACCGCTCCGAGCTGGTGTCCGAGCCCGCGGTGAAGATGCTGGTGCGCTGCGCCGAGCTGGGCAGCGACGCGATGGTGGCGGCGCTCGCGCCGGTCGTCGGCGCGCGCGCCGACCTCACCTTCTCCCACCCCCGCGGCCTGGTGGAGATCTCCCCGCCCGGGGGCACGAAGGCCACCCGGCACGGCGAGGTGGCGAAGCGCCTCGGCGTCACCGCCGCCGACGTCGTCGCGTTCGGGGACATGCCCAACGACCTGGAGATGCTGCGCTGGGCGGGGCACGGCGTGGCGATGGGCAACGCCCACCCCACCCTCCTGGAGATCGCGGACGAGGTGACGGCGGGCAACGGCGACGACGGCCTGGCGCTGGTGCTGGAGCGCTGGTTCTGACCGCGGCCGCCGGGAGATCGGACCGCGTCGGGGACGGCCGGAGCCTGCCCGCGTAGGATTCGTCGCGTCCCTGCACCGCCGATCGGCCCGCGGAGAGAGTCTGCGCCGCAGCCCTGGAGGCCCCGTCGTGACCCAGTCCCGATGAGCGGAGTCCCGATGACCGCAGCCCCGATGAGCGCAGGCCCGACGAGCACAGGCCCGATGAGCGCAGGCCCGACGAGCGCAGGCCCGATGACCGCAGCCTCGACGACCCGGCCCGACGGCCGCTTCGACCCCGTCCGCGCCTTCGAGGTGCGTGCCCTGGGTGCCGTGCAGCGTGTGGTCGTGTCGCCGCCGCTCCTGCGGGTGGCGCACGGGATGTCGCTGTTCGGGGAGCACGCCGCGGGGTGGCTCGCGATCGGCGCGGCCGGTGCGCTCCTCGATCGTCCGCGTCGCCGGGAGTGGCTCACGGCCACCGCCGGGGTGGCGTTCGCACACGGCGCGTCGGTCGGGGTCAAGCGGGTCGTGCGGCGCCCACGGCCTACCGACCCCGCCGTGCTGGTGCGGGTAGGCACCCCGAGCAGGCTCAGCTTCCCGTCCGCGCACGCCACCTCCACCACCGCCGCGGCGGTGTTGTTCGGTGCCCTGCTGCGCGGGGTGGGCGGGGGAGTCGCGGTCGCACTCGTGGTGCCCCCGATGGCGCTGTCGCGGCTGGTGCTCGGCGTCCACTACCCCAGCGACGTGGTCGCGGGGTCCCTGCTCGGTGCGGCCGTGGCGGCGGTCGCGCGCCGTGCGGCGTCCCGCGCCGCGACCATGAGCCACGCGGAGCTGACGTGGAGGAAGACCCGATGACCCGCACCGACGTGCCGTCCACGGTGGAGGCCGTCCCGCCCATGGGCGTGGCCCGCGGCGTGCTGAGGACGATGCGTCCGCGGCAGTGGGTGAAGAACGTCCTCGTGCTCGCGGCGCCGTTCGCGGCGGGCATGTTGTTCGGTCCCGTGCTCGCGCTCGACCTGGCGATCGCGTTCGTGGCGTTCTCGTTGGCGGCGTCGGGGATCTACCTGGTCAACGACGCCAAGGACGTCCTGGCCGACCGCGCCCATCCGACGAAGTGCCACCGCCCGATCGCGGCGGGGATCGTCTCGCCCACGCTGGCGCTTGTCGTGGCCTCGGTGCTGCTCGTCGGGTCGCTGGTGCTGAGCGTCTTCGCGAGCGTGAACCTGCTGATCGTGCTGGCGGTGTACGTCGTCGTGCAGCTCGCCTACTGTTTCTGGCTCAAGCACCAGCCGGTGCTCGACATCTGCATCGTCGCGTCGGGTTTCCTGCTGCGCGCCATCGCGGGGGGCGCGGCCACCGGGATCCCGCTGTCGCAGTGGTTCCTGCTCTCGGCCGGGTTCGGCTCGCTGTTCATGGTGGCGGGCAAGCGGTACGCGGAGATGATCCTCGCGGAGCGCACCGGGGCGAAGATCCGCAAGTCGTTGGAGAGCTACTCGGCGTCGTACCTGCGGTTCGTGTGGGGCCTCTCGGCCACCGTGCTGATCAGCACCTACTGCCTGTGGGCGTTCGAGATCCGGGCCGCGCAGCCGAACAACACGGTGTGGTCGGTGATCTCCATCGTGCCGTTCGTGGTCGCGGTGCTGCGCTACGCGGTGGACGTCGACAGCGGCGGCGGGGGCGAGCCCGAGGAGATCGCGCTCGGCGACCGCGTGCTGCAGGTCCTCGCGTTCGCCTGGATCGCCACGCTGTCAGTGGCGGTCTACGTCCCGTGAGGGGCATCATCCTGGCCGGTGGCGCGGGCACCCGGCTGCACCCGATCACGCGCGCGGTGTCCAAGCAGCTGCTGCCCGTCTTCGACAAGCCGATGATCTACTACCCGCTCTCGGTGCTGATGCTCGCGGGCATCCGCGAGATCCTGGTCATCACCACCCCCGAGGAGCAGCCGATGTTCCGGCGGCTGCTCGGCGACGGCGCGGAGCTGGGCCTGGAGCTGAGCTACGCGGCGCAGGCGGAGCCAGGAGGCATCGCCGAGGCGTTCGTCCTCGGCGCCGGGCACATCGGGGACGAGTCGTGCGCGCTCGTGCTGGGGGACAACATCTTCCACGGCCAGGGCTTCGCGGAGACGCTGCGCGCCTGCATCGCGGGTGTGGAGCGGGGCGACGACGGCGCGGTGCTGTTCGGGTACCCGGTGCGCGACCCGCAGCGCTACGGGGTGGGGGTCGCCGACGCCGACGGCAGGCTCGTCGACATCGAGGAGAAGCCGACCCGGCCGCGGTCCAACCGCGCGATCACCGGCCTCTACCTCTACGACTCCCGGGTGGTCGACATCGCCCGCGGCCTGACGCCCTCGGCGCGCGGCGAGCTGGAGATCACCGACGTCAACCGGGTGTACCTGGACAAGGGCGCGGCACGGCTGGTCGACCTCGGCCGCGGCTTCGCGTGGCTCGACACCGGCACCCACGACTCGCTCGTCGAGGCGAGCCAGTACGTGCAGGTGCTCGAGCACCGGCAGGGCGTGCGGATCGCGTGCATCGAGGAGATCGCGTTGGACCGCGGCTGGATCGACGCCGACGCCTGTCACGCGCTGGGCGTGGCGCAGGGCAAGTCCGGATACGGGGAGTACGTGATGGCGGTCGCGGAGGCCAGCCGATGAGGGTCCTCGTCACCGGCGGGGCCGGGTTCATCGGCTCGCACTACGTGCGGTCACTGCTGGCCGGGGCCTATCCGGCGTACGCCGACGCCGAGGTGGTGGTGCTCGACCTGCTCACCTACGCGGGCACGCTCACCAACCTCCCGTCGGGCGGGTTCAGGTTCGTGCGGGGCGACATCCGCGATCCGGTCGCCGTCACGCAGGCCATGGCGGGCGTCGACGTGGTGGTGCACTTCGCCGCGGAGTCCCACGTCGACCGCTCGATCGCCGGCGCGGCCGACTTCGTCTCCACCAACGTCGTCGGCACCCAGGTGCTGCTGCAGACGGCGCTGGCCGAGGGCGTGAGCCGGTTCGTGCACGTGTCCACCGACGAGGTGTACGGCTCGATCGACTCCGGCTCGTGGCCGGAGACGCACGCGCTGGAGCCGAACTCGCCGTACTCGGCGTCGAAGGCGTCCTCGGACCTGCTGGCGCGGGCCTACCACCGCACCTACGGCCTGCCGGTGTGCGTCACGCGCTGCTCGAACAACTACGGCCCGCACCAGTTCCCGGAGAAGGTCATCCCGCTGTTCGTGTCCAACCTGCTCGACGGGAAGCCGGTGCCCCTCTACGGCGACGGGCTCAACGTGCGCGACTGGCTGCACGTCGACGACCACTGCCGCGGAATCCAGCTCGTGGCGGAGAAGGGCCGCGACGGCGAGGTCTACAACATCGGCGGCGGCACGGAGATCACCAACCGCGACCTGACCCACCGGCTGCTCGCCACGGTCGGGGCGGGCGAGGAGATGGTCGAGCCGGTGCCCGACCGCCTGGGCCACGACCGCCGCTACAGCGTGGACTGGTCGAAGATCGCCGACGAGCTCGGTTACGCCCCGCGGGTGCCGTTCGAGCAGGGGCTCTCCGACACCGTCGCCTGGTACACCGCCAACCGTGCGTGGTGGGAACCGCTCAAACCCCGCTGACACCCCGCCCGTCCCCGGATCAACGGAGGCTGGGTGGCCGCGCGGATCGTCCAAACCTACTCCGCGGATTGTCCATACCGTGACCGCGGATTGTCCACGCCGCCGATGGCGATCGTCCTCGTTCGCCGGAACGCCCCTTGATCAGGTCCAGCGTCGATCGGGACCAGCGGCCGGGCCGGTTCCTGATCACGGGAAGCTCCCGGCTCAGCGCCAACCGGGCGGTGTCGGAGACACTCGCGGGCCGCATCGAGCGGCACACGCTGTGGCCGCTGAGCCAGGGCGAGCTCGAACTGCGGCGCGAGACGTTCCTCGATCGACTGCTGTCGTCGTCCCCGGTCGCAGCTCCGGACTCCCGACTGGGAAAGCGGGACTATCTCGAACGGGCGGTGGCCGGTGGGTTTCCCGAAGCGGTGGCGCGGCGCGGGCCGCGGCGGCGGTCGTGGTTCACCGCGTTCGTCGAGACCGTGATCGAACGTGAGGCCCCCGGCATCTCCGCATCTCCGCGGACGGCCGACCTGCCCCGCCTGCTCCGGTTGGTCGCGGCGCGGCACGCCGGGGTCCTGAACGTCAGCGATCTGGCCGCTGACGCGCAACTGCCCAGGAGCAGCGTGCTGCGATACCTCGACGTACTGGAGGCCGTGTTCCTGACCGTCCGGATCCCCGCCTGGTCGGCCAACCTCAGCCAGCGGGAGATCCGCGCCCCCAAGATCTTCCTGACCGACTCCGGCCTGGCTGCGGCCCTGCGGCGGGCGGAGGTCGACACGATGATGCTGCCGGAACGCGCTCGCGGTTCGGACGGCCCGATCGTCGAGGGTTTCGTGCTCGCCGAACTGCTCCGGCAGAGCGCGGTCTCGTCCGATCCACCGCTGCTGTCCCACTACCGCGACCGCGACGGCTTGGAGGTCGACCTCGTCGTAGAGGGTCCCGATGGTCGGATCGCCGTGATCGAGATCAAGGCCGGGCCGGGTGTGCCTGCCGCGGCGGTCCGCAACATGGTGTCGTTGCGCGACCGCGTCGGCAGCCGGTTCGCCGCAGGCGTCGTGCTGCACTCGGGGCCGCGCACCACCCACCTGGGCGATCGGATCGTCGGAGTGCCGCTGGCTGCGCTCTGGGGGTGAACGAGTCGGTCTTGCGTGCTCGGTTCGCGGCGGGAGTCCTGCACCGGGCGGTACGGTGCATCCGTGTCGGTGACTGCGGGGGTCGAGGTGGCCGGGTTGGTGC
>JAKDLE010000186.1 GCA_030453005.1 Pseudonocardia sp.
CTTCTCATCTCGGTCTGAAGGACTCAGCCGATTCCAGCGTCGCTTGGCCTGCCGCTTACGCCGTCCCGCTACACGATCCGCGTGCGGGGTCATCCGCCCGCGATCGGTGGCAGGCACCCGTCGTGGGTAATACTGAGGTAGCATCGGGGTATGAAGCTCAGCGTCAGTCTCCCGGACGAGGACGTGGCCATCCTCGATGAGTTCGCTCGCACAGCGGGCCTCCCATCGAGGTCGGCCGCGTTGCACCACGCCGTCGGCATGTTGCGCCTGCCCGGGCTGGAGCGGGACTACGAGGCCGCTTGGAACGAATGGAGAGCATCAGGCGACCACGCGACGTGGGATGCGATCGCGGCCGACGGGGTCGCCGATGCTGCGCGGTGAGATCCGTCTTGCCGATCTGGACCCCGTCCGCGGAAGCGAGGCCAACACGCGACGTCCTGCAGTGATCGTCAGCAACGACCGTGCGAACTCAGTCGCGGCACGACTCGGCCGCGGGGTTGTCACAGTCGTACCGGTCACCAGCAACACCGACCGGATCTTCCCCTTTCAGGCGCTATTGCCCGCTACCGCGACCGGGCTACGGCAAGACTCCAAGGCTCAGGCGGAGCAAGTCCGCTCGATCGCAGTCGAGCGGCTGGGCGCCGTCCTCGGACGGGCGCCAGCCGACGTCATGGCGCAGCTCGACGACGCACTGCGACTCCACCTACAGCTGTAGCCCGGCCACCCTTCCGCCTCGCTGGATGAGCCTGCGACCCGCCGGGCGCACCGTCGGTTCGTCTACACGTTGACCAGCTCTACAGCGGCCGGGATCTGACCGCTTCAGGGGTGAGAGTGTGGGCGTGACGCTGCCACTGCTGTTTCTGTCTGGAGCCGGCCTGCCGGCGTGGGTGTGGGATGACGTACGACGACGTTTGCCCGTCGAGTCGCGCGTAGCGGATCACCCGCGCGGGCGGGCAGGCTTGGCCGACCACGCCGAAGCTGCTCGAGCGGCCGCGGCGGATTGGCCGGCCTACGGTGTGGTCGCCCACTCGATCGGCGGAGTGGTCGCGGCGGCGCTCGTGGCCCGCGACGCCAACCGGGTACACGCGGTGACCGCGGTGTGCGGGATCGTCCCGCGGCCAGACACCTCGTTCGTCGCCTCGCTGCCCATGCCGAAGCGCTTGATGATGGGGGCGATCGTCCGATTCGTGGGGACCAAGCCGCCCGACTCGGTGATCCGCTCTGGGCTTTGCCACGGCCTCGCGAATGTGATCGTTGAGCGGGTAGTGGCCGACTTCAGGGCGGAGTCGCGTGGGCTCTACCTCGACGCTGCCCCGGCGCGCCGCTGGCCCAGGGGGGTGACCTACGTGGCGACGACGGAGGACACCGAATTCCCAGTCGGCCTGCCGATGGAGGATCCTCATCCGGCACGGGGCTTGCTGATCTCCTGGGTTCGTTGTTCGCGCACGGTGCGCAGGTGGAGCGCAGCCCAGGTCCGGTAGGGCCGCCAGGCGTTCGCGATGTCGGTGAGGCGGTGGTCGGGGCCGTAACGCTCGGTGAGCTCGGCGTCGAGCCGGCGCTCGTGCTGGGGAAGCGCGTCGGGGGCGTTCGCGCCGCGGATGACGACGAGCTCGGCACCGAACGGGCCGAGCCCCTTGATTTCCCGCACCGTCCGGACCGCGTGGTCGGGGTCGACCGCACGCAGGCTCGCGCCGTCGAGCCTGCCCTCGAGGGCGGCCTCGGCGACGGCGTGCAGGTACTCGGTCTTGCGGCCGGGCAGGTCGAGGTCGAGACCACGCAGCGCGCCCGGGGAGGGGAAGGCGCCGTGGTCGCCGTGCCGGGCGAGGAGATCGTCGCGCAGCCGCGCGGCCTGCGGGATCCGGATCCGCTGGGACAGCACCGCCCAGACAGCGGCCTCGTAGGGAGAGTGGAACCCGCACGGTCGCAGCCCGGGCAGCCGGGCCTGGGCATCGGCGATGACCGGGTCGCGCCCGGCGACCTCGGGCCAGCCGCGGGCGTCGACGTCGAGCGACAGCAACCGGCAGGCCTGCGCCGCGGCCGCTTCGAGATCACCGGCGCCGGTGACCGTGAGGTGCGCGCGACCGCCGTGCTGGGCCACCACCACCTCGACCCGGCGCCAGTCCTGCTCGGTGCGGAAGACCGTGCGCAGCCGCTGCGACTGCTCGTGTCCGGGCAGCGCGGCGGGAGCGAAGCCTTGCCAGAAGGCTCTGCTGGTGCCCAGCGACCAGGGGCCGAGCACCTCGATGTCCACCTCGTGGCGCGCCATCGCCGACCTCCCCACCGTCACATGCGGTCGTGCACGGTGACGGCGTACCCGTCGGGGTCGACGAAGGTGAAGGCGCGCCCGAACGGGCCGTCGACGGGTGCGCTGAGGATCGGCACGTCAGCGGCGGCGAGGCGGTCGTGCACGCTCTGCGCGTCCTCGGCGTGCAGCCACAGCGCTACCCCGAGCCCCGGCCGCGGTGTCGCGGCGTCCAGGTCGACCCCGGGCAACGGCTCGCGGACGGCGAAGGCGATCGGCGTGGTGTCGAACACGACCGCGCCGGGCGGACCGGCGGGCCGTCTGCGCAGCCCGAGATGGCACTCGTAGAACTCCGCAGCACGGTCGAGGTCGCGGACCTGCAGGGCGAGGAAATCCGGTCCGGTGACGGTCATGCCTGCCTCCAGTAGTGTCAGGATGTTGACATGCACAGTGTGTGTCAAGGTGTTGACATGAGTCAAGGCGAGAGCGTCGGCAACCTGGACGAGTCGGTGGGATACGTTCTCAAGCAGGCCGCCTCCGCGCTGCGTGCTGCGATGGACGTCGCGCTGCGGCCCCTGCAGCTCACCGTCCCGCAGTACGCGTGCCTGGAGCTGCTCGGACAACGCCCCGGCCTGTCCAACGCCGATCTCGCCCGCGGCGCGTTCGTCACCCGCCAAGCCATGAACGGCGTACTGCGCGGTCTGCAAGATCGCGGACTGGTCACCCGGCCGGCCACTGCGGCCCACGGCCGCGCCCGGCCCACCGAACTCACCCTCACCGGACGCGAGCACCTACACGCAGCCAGTCGTGCGGTGCACGCCGTCGAACAGCAGATGCTCTCCCCGCTGTGCCCGAACCAGCAGCAGCAACTGCGTGAGAACCTCGCCGCCTGCGCCTCCGCCTTGAGACCACAGGCAGCAGAAGCCGTCGGCACCCCGATCGCCAGCGCCCCCACCGTCCCATCCCAGTAGCGGATGGTCGGGCGGGACGGAGTTCGACGGCGAGCGACAGGGACGGCGGCGGCCAACTGTTCTCAGTGCGCCGCCGGGCTGTCTGTTCTGGCGTGAGCGCGTGCGTCGTCCGATCCCATAGGCGGTGTTGCGATGACGTTGCGTAGGCGTTCGTTGAGGTGAGGTGGAGCTTCCGTTTGTCGCGACCGGCCGGCTGGGCGACACCGTCGCCGTGGATGAGTTCCTTCTCGCACCGTCAGGAGTGTGCGGCCACGAAGATCCGCACGGCCTCCTTGACGTGGCGTATCAGCGCTTCCTCGCTGGGGATGCCCTTGTCGCCCAGCAGCATCGCCACGTTGAGCGGAGCGCCCATGACCAGCCAGTTCAGGTGCGTGGCGGCCACGCGGGGGTCGTCGACGTGCAGTAGGCCGCGCTCGGCGTAGGCCGCGACGAGGTGGGTCAGCTCGGTGATCGCGCGGGCGGGGCCGCCGTCGAACAGCGCGTCGGCGAGCTCGGGGAACCGTGCCACCTCGCCAATCACGAGGCGACGCAGCTGCAGTAGCCGTGGCTGCAGGACGACGGTGAGCTGGCGCAGGGCGTAGCTGCGCAGGTGGCGGGCGACGTCGTCGTCGAGCTCGTCCGACTCGGCGGCCCGGTGGTCGAGGACCCGGTCGCCCGCGTCGCCCGTCATGGCCGAGACGACCGCGACGAACAGGGCTTCCTTATTACCGAAGTGCGCGTAGACCGTCGGCTTCGACACGTGGGCCCGGCTGGCGACGTCGTCCACGCTGGCGCCGAGGTAGCCGTGGGCGAGGAACAGCTCCTCGGCGGCCCCGAGGATGTCGGCGCGCTTGCGCGCGGAGCGGGAGAGCGGCGGCGCGGGCATGTTTGACAGGCTAACACTGAACGGTTTAGTTTGGCCATGTTCACGCTAAACGGTGTGGTTCAGAGATTTGGGAGGTCCCCGTGGCCGACACGTTCACCCCGCTCGACCAGCACTTCGAGGTTCCGCTGCGGCGCGACGACGCGAAGGGCGCGTGGACGATCGCCGTGCTCCCCGCGTCGGGCAAGCTGCTCGGCACCCGGGGGCCGGTGAAGGTCTCCGGCCTGATGGACGGGCACCGCTTCGACGCCACACTGCTGCCGATGGGCGACGGCACGCACATGGTGCCGGTCAAGGCGGACCTGCGACACCGCATCGGCAAGGGCGACGGCGACCTCGTCCGTATCCGTCTCGACCCCCGCAACGGCTGAGGGACGACGATGAGCAGCCATGCCACCACCGGCCGCGGCGACGCCGTCACCTTCGACCTGCGGGGCTCCGGCCCCGCCGTCGTGTTCGTCGCCGGGGCCGGGCCCAACCGCGCCGTCGACCCCTCGACCACCCGCACGGCGGAACTGGCCCCGGAACAGGGCCTCACCACCGTCTCGCCGACGCCGCAGGCCGCTGCACCGACGACCAGTGGGCGACCGCGTCTCTGTGCGACGCGTGGTCGGTCCGCGACGTCGTCGCCCACCTCACGACCACGACGCGGACCGGCCTGCTGCAGGTGCTGCGCGCAGCGGTCCGGGCACGGGGCAGCTTCGACCGGATGGAGATCAACCTCGCCGTGGAGCGAGCGACGGCTCACTCCACGGCCGAGCTCGTCGCGTTGCTGCGCGAGAGCGCCGACTCCACCCGCCGGATGCCCGGCAGCTCGCCGATGGACCCCTCATGGACCTCGTCATCCACGGCAAGGACATCGCGCGGCCACTGGGCCTGCGCTACGACTCCCCGCCCGCGGTGGTGGCCGCCTGCCTCGCCTACGTCGCCCCGAACACCTTCCTCGGAGGCCCCCGACGGTTGTCGGGGCTGCGGATCGTGTCGACCGACACCGGATGGTCGCTCGGCGCGGGCGCCGAGGTCCGCGGACCGGATATCGACCTCCTGCTCGTGGCGTCCGGGCGGCGCGCCGGCCTCGCCACCCTCGACGGCCCCGGGGTCGCGACGCTCTCCGCGCGCCTGCCTTGAGACCGGCCCGCCGCCCCAAGTGACTGAACCAGCAGGCGGGATGTCCGGTAAGGGATCCTCACGCGGAACGGGCAGCTCGGCCGATCTGTGTGGTCCGTGCCACTGCCCATGCACGCTGGTGACCGGTAGCATCCTGGCGATGCCCGCTACGTTGGCCGACCTGGAAGCCCGCGTCGCCGCGCTCGAAGCCGAGCGCGCCGATTACCGGGCCGTGTTGGCGGCGATCAACACTCTGGGACAGAACCAGCGCGACATCACAGAGCGGGTCGCATCGGTGGACACCAGGCTGGGCACGGTGGAGACCAAGCTGGGCGCGGTCGATTCCAAGCTGGACGACACGGGCGCCCGAGTGCGGTCCATCGAAGACGGCATGGCCGAGGTCAAAGACCTTCTGGTCCGCGCGCTCGATCGCTGATCCCACCCGAGGACGCGCCTGGACGTCCCAACCGATTCCGCGTCCAGTAGCGGATCGTGGTGCGGGACCGGCCCCAGGGCAGTCGAGGGGGATATCGTGGTGTGATGTCCGCTGAATCAGCAGCGAGTCAACCGCGGAGCCCACAGCCCGACGGGGCTCCACGTTCGGCGATGCCGCGTGCGATCCGAGAGGCGCTACTGCCCGAGGAGGCCGGCCAGTTCGACCGCGAGTGGCGGGCGGCGATGTCGCGATCAGCGGAGCGCCTTGACCTGGCCGAGGTCTACACCGTACTGGAACGGTGGCGCGGGATCGCCGTCCTGACCCAGGCCGATCCGGAGGCCCACCGCCGTATGCTGCGCCGCGCCGACCTGATCCTGACCGGTCAGGACCGCGGCACGGTCACCGCAGATGATATGCGCGAGATGCTCGCGCACCGGCTCGGCTAGCGCCCGAGGTGTACGAGGTCGTCACCGACGACGAGGTGGCAGGGCAGGTCGGCGCACTTCCCGATGAACTTCTCCCGTACTTCCTGCAGGTTCTCGATCTGCTGGAGCTCACCCCTTGGAACGGGGAGCCCTACAACGATGCGAAACCCGACGGGGCCATGCGCAAGCTCCTGTTCGGTCCGGGTGG
>JAKDLE010000187.1 GCA_030453005.1 Pseudonocardia sp.
CCCAGGGCGGCGTGGGTCTCCGTCAGCTGCTCCACGATCCGGCCGCGCAGCGTGGCGAGCTCGGCGACGCGGCGTTCGGCGTCGGCCACGATCCGGCGGCTCTCGGCCTCGACGCGTGCCTCCTGCTGCCGGATCCGGGCGGCGTTGCCCTCGCGCAGCTCGGCGACCTCGCGCTCGGCGGCGGCCCGCTCGGCCGCGAGCGCTGCGAGGGCCTCGGAACGGCGCTGGTTCATCGCGACCGAGAAGTCCTCCTCGACGAGGGTCCGCTGCTGCTCGGACTCGGTCCACAGGTGGGCCTGCTCGGTCTCGGCGTGTCGAAGAGCCTCGGCGAGCTCGCGTTCCACGGTGGCCCGCTGCGACGCGAGCGCCTGCTCGACGGTGGCCTGCTGTTCGGCGAGTCGCTCCTCGACGGCCTTCCGCTCGTCCGCGAGCCGTCGCTGCGACTCGGCTCGCTCGTCGGCGATCTGCTTCTCCACCGTGTCGCGGCGCTCGGCGAGCTCCCGCTCCGTCTCGGCGCGGTCCTCGGCGAGCGTGCGTTCCGAGAGCTCGTGGTCGGCCTTGATCTGCGCCCGCTCCCGCGCGATGCGCTCGGCCAGCTCGGTGGCCTCCGTCTGCGCGGGCCCCAGAAGGGCCGCGGCCTCCTCGCGCGCGTCGTCGAGGACCTGAGCGGCCTCGTCCTGTGCTGCGGCGAGCATCTGGGCGGCCTGCTGCTCGGCCTCTTGACGACGCTGCGCGGCGTCGGTCTCAGCGCGGCTGAGCATGTCGGTGACCTCGTCCTCGGCCAGCCGCAGCATCGACCGCATGCGCTCGCTCATCCCCTGCACGCTCTGCGGTGGACCGGCGAGCGTACGCACCTGCCCGCGCAGCTTCTCGCCGCGGGCACGGGCGTCGTCCAGCTCGCGCGCGAGCTGCGCCGCCTGGTCCACGGCGGCGTTGCGGTCGGCGGCCAGGATGGCGATCTCCGCGTCGATCCGGCGGAGATGCGTGTCGACCTGGCCCAGGTCGTAGCCCCGGCGGACGACGTCGAAACCGGCGTCGGGCAGGGACTCAGCGGGGTCGACGGACATGAACGCACCGTACCGGGCGGACTCCGGAGCGCGTCGGTTGAGCACGGCCTGTGGTGGCCCTGCTCACCCGACCGAGTGAATCAGACGCCGCGGAAGCGGTTGATCGCGTCGAGGTGTCTGGCGCGCTTCTCCGGGTCGGTGACCCCGAGACCCTCCTCCGGAGCGAGGGCGAGCACGCCGACCTTGCCCTGATGGCTGTTGGAGTGCACGTCCATCGCGGCCTGGCCGGTCTCGGCCAGCGGGTAGACCCGCGACAGCGTCGGGTGGATCAGACCCTTGGCGATCAGACGGTTGGCCTCGAACGACTCGCGGTAGTTGGCGAAGTGCGAGCCGATGATCCGCTTGAGGTTCATCCACAGGTACCGGTTGTCGAACGTGTGCTCGTATCCGGAGGTGGACGCGCAGGTCACGATGGTGCCGCCCTTGCGGGCGACGTAGACGCTGGCGCCGAACGTCTCGCGCCCGGGGTGCTCGAAGACGATGTCGGGGTCGTCGCCGCCGGTGAGCTCGCGGATCCTCGCCCCGAGGCGCTTCCACTCCTTGGGGTCCTGGTTGTGCTCGTCGCGCCAGAACTTGTAGCCCTCGGCCGACCGGTCGATGATCAGCTCGGCGCCCATCTTCCGGCAGATCGCCGCCTTCTCCGGCGAGGAGACCACGCAGACCGGGGTCGCGCCGCCGTTGAGCGCGAACTGGGTGGCGTAGCTGCCCAGGCCGCCGGAGGCGCCCCAGATCAGGACGGTGTCGCCCTGTTTCATGTTCGCGCCGTTGCGGGAGACGAGCTGGCGGTAGGCCGTGGAGTTCACGAGCCCGGGCGCGGCCGCCTCCTCCCACGTCAGATGGGCGGGTTTGGGCATCAACTGGTTGGACTTCACCAGAGCCAGGTCGGCGAGCCCGCCGAAGTTGGTCTCGAAGCCCCAGATCCGCTGCTCGGGGTCCATCATCGAGTCGCCGTGCCCGTCGGGGCTCTCCATCTCGACCGACAGGCAGTGCGCGACGACCTGGTCACCGGGCTTCCACAGGTTGACGCCGGGCCCGGTCTTCAGCACGACGCCGGACAGGTCGGACCCGACCACGTGGTAGGGCAGGTCGTGCCGTGCGGTCAGCGGGGAGATGCGGCCGTAGCGCTTGAGGAAGCCGAACGTCGGCACCGGCTCGAAGATCGACGTCCAGACGGTGTTGTAGTTGATCGCGCTGGCCATGACCGCGACGATCGCCTCGCCGGGGCCCAGGTCGGGCGTGGGCACCTCGTCGAGGTGCAGGCTCTTGCGGGGGTCCTTCTCACGCGAGGGGATGCCTGCGAACATCTCCGCCTCGTCGGCGTGCACGGTGACACCCCGGTAGTGGTCGGGCACCTCGAGCGAACCGATCGAGTCGAACTGGCAGGCGAGGATGGCGTCGCGGATCTCCAGCACGGCTGGGCCTCCGATGGCTGGGTCGTGGGGGCATGCTTGGTATGTCAATAGTTACCGGGCGGTATGCTAACCGCCCGCGCTCGTCGGCGCCCCGTCCACGTGGTCAGGGCCACCCGGAGCCACCCGGTCAGTGGGCCGTCGCAGGCTCGACGAGCTCCACGAGCACGCCGCCCGCGTCCTTGGGGTGCAGGAAGTTGATGCGCGAGTCGGCGGTGCCGCGGCGGGGCTCGTCGTAGAGCAGCCGGACGCCCTTCTCCCGCAGCGCGGCGCTGGTGGCGTCGATGTCGACGACGCGGTAGGCCATCTGCTGGATGCCCGGACCGTTGCGGTCCAGGAACCGTCCGATCGGCGAGTCCGGACGCAGCGGCGCGAGCAGTTGGATCGCCGCTCCCTCGTCGCCGGGCGCGGACAGCATCGCCTCGCGCACGCCCTGCTCCTCGTTGGACTCCACGTGCGTGGCGACCAGTCCGAGCGTGTCGGCGTACCAGGCGATCGACGCGTCCAGGTCGGCGACGGCGATGCCGACGTGGTCGACAGCCGTGATCGTGTGCGTGCCCGAGGCAGCGTGCTCTCCCATGTCGGGGAATGTATCGCCCCCGGCGCGCTGACGTGCGAGTGTGCGTGGCGTCACGTGACCGACGACGCCACGACCACCGGTGCTCGACCGTCGGGCGGGTATCGTCGCGGGAACTTCCCACCACGGCCAGCTGGAGGTCCACGTGTCCGGATCCGTCATCGTCGCAGGCGCTCGCACCCCGATGGGACGGCTGCTGGGCCAACTCAAGGACTTCTCCGGCGCCCAGCTCGGCGGGTTCGCCATCAAGGCCGCCCTGGAGCGCGCGGGCGTCGGCCCCGAGCAGGTGCAGTACGTGATCATGGGGCAGGTGCTCACCGCGGGTGCGGGCCAGATCCCGGCCCGGCAGGCGGCCGTGGCCGCAGGCATCGGCATGGACGTGCCCGCGCTCACCGTGAACAAGGTGTGCCTGTCCGGGCTCAACGCCATCGCGCTCGCCGACCAGCTCATCCGGGCGGGCGAGTACGACATCATCGTCGCGGGTGGCCAGGAGTCGATGAGCCAAGCGCCGCACCTGTTGTCGAAGTCGCGGTCCGGCTTCAAGTACGGCGACGTCACGATGACCGACCACATGGCCTACGACGGCCTGCACGACTCGTTCGACCAGGTGTCCATGGGCGCCTCCACGGAGAAGCACAACGCCCGGTACGAGATCACCCGCCAGGACCAGGACGAGTTCGGCGCGCAGTCGCACCAGCGCGCGGGCCGGGCCGTCGAGAGCGGTCTGTTCGCCGAGGAGATCACCGCGGTGCAGGTGCCGCAGCGCAAGGGCGACCCGCTGATCGTGGACGCCGACGAGGGCATCCGGCCGGAGACCACGGCCGAGGGCCTGGGCAAGCTGCGCCCCGCCTTCTCCGCCGACGGCACGATCACGGCGGGTACCTCCTCGCCGATCACCGACGGTGCGGCGGCGGTGGTGGTGATGAGCCGGGCCAAGGCGGAGGAGCTGGGCCTGGACTGGCTCGCCGAGATCGGTGCGCAGGGCATGGTGGCCGGTCCGGACGACTCCAGCCTGCACGAGCAGCCCGCCAACGCGATCGTGGCGGCCTGCAGCAAGGAGGGCATCGAGCCCGCCGACCTCGACGTGATCGAGATCAACGAGGCGTTCGCGGCCGTCGGCGTGGTGTCCACGCGCAAGCTCGGAGTGGACCCGGAGAAGGTGAACCCGAACGGCGGCGCGATCGCGCTCGGCCACCCGATCGGCGCCTCCGGCGCCCGCCTCGCCCTGCACATGGCGCTCGAGCTCAAGCGCCGCGGCGGCGGCGTGGGTGCGGCGGCCCTGTGCGGCGGCGGGGGCCAGGGTGACGCGCTGATCCTGCGCGTGCCCGCCGCAGGCTGACCCTCCCGGATGCCCCGAGTCGACGTGCCCGACCTGGTGCAGCGGGCCCGGCGCGGTGAGCACCGTGCCGTGGCCCGCCTGATCTCGCTCGTCGAGAACGGGGTGGACGCGCGCGCGGCCGCGTCCGCCGACACCACGGCCCGACTGCGGGAGGTGGCAGCGGCACTGGCCCCGCACACCGGGAAGGCCCATGTGGTGGGGCTGACCGGCCCGCCCGGGGTGGGGAAGTCGACCTCGACGTCGGTACTGGTGGGAGCCCTGCGTGCGCACGGCCGCCGGGTCGGGGTGCTGGCGGTGGACCCCTCCTCGCCGTTCTCGGGGGGCGCGCTGCTCGGGGACCGGGTGCGGATGGGTGAGCACGCCACCGACGACGGTGTGTTCATCCGCTCGATGGCGACCCGCGGGCACCTCGGCGGGCTCGCCTGGGCCACCCCCCAGGCCTTGCGGGTGCTCGACGCCGCGGGCTGCGATGTGGTGTTGATCGAGACCGTGGGCGTGGGGCAGTCGGAGGTCGAGGTGGTGGGGCTCGCCGACACCGTCGTGGTGCTGCTCGCGCCCGGCATGGGCGACGGGGTGCAGGCGGCCAAGGCCGGCATCCTCGAGGTGGCCGACGTGTTCGTGGTGAACAAGGCCGACCGAGACGGGGCCAGGCAGACCGTGCGCGACCTGCGGAACATGATGTCGCTCGATGACGGCTCCGAGGGCTGGGTGCGGCCGGTGGTGCGTACCGTGGCGGCTCGCGGTGAGGGCGTCGACGACCTGGTGGCGGCGCTGGACGCCCACCGCGACCACATCGACGCCACCGGGGAGCGGGAACGCAGGCGCCACGCCCGCGCGGAGTCGGAGATCCAGGCGATCACGCTGGAACGGCTGCGCGAGCGGATCGGCGACCTGCGGGGCGCCGCGGGGTGGGCTGAGCTGGCGAGGTGCGGGGGGGCGGGCGAGCTGGACCCCTACGGCGCGGCCGACGAACTGGCGGGCGCGGTCGGCGGCACCTGACCGGCTGCGGTCCGATCGCCGCAGGTCCCGTCCCGGGCCTCTCGATCCGCTGGTGCGCCGTGGATCACCGCGGGGCCGAGCGGCGCGATCCGGCGTTGTGGCGTCCCGCGTGCCGAGCCTGCCGCCGGCACCGATGAGTCGGCTCGGCCGTGGAGGTCCACCAGGCGCGGTGCCGGTGCGGCTGTCGCCCCGGCCGGTGGAGACGAGGAGCTCGTCATGAGCGACGTGGTGCTGGATGTGTCGGTGTCCCTGGACGGGTTCTCCGCCGGACCGAACATCCGGATGGAGGAGCCGATGGGGGACGGCGGCGAACGGCTGCACGAGTGGCATGCAGGGCAGGGGCCGAACGGCGAGGTCGACCTCGGTGTCGCGCGGGAGTTCGACGGGACGGTGGGCGCGACCGTCATCGGACGACGGACCTTCGACCTCGGCCTGCGCCCGTGGGGCGGCACACCGTTCCCGGGCGTCCCGGCCTTCGTGGTCACCCACCGGACCAGGGAGGACCTCCTCGGCGACAACGGCGGGACGTTCGCCTTCGACGGGCTGGAGGCCGCAACCGGGCGCGCCAAGGATGCCGCGGGGGACAAGGACGTCTGGGTGCTGGGTGCGGAGCTCGCCCGGCAACTGCTCCAGGTGGGCCTGCTCGACGAGGTGCGCATCCACCTCGTTCCCCTGCTGATGGGGGAGGGCACGCCGCTGTTCGCCGGGGAGCGGGCCGAGCTGATCCCGGTGGGCGAGCCCGTCGCGGGCACCGTGACCCACCTGCGCTACCGCGTCCAGAAGCGCCATCAACGCGCGCCGAGACGAGGCAGTCGCTGAACCCGCAGGCGGGGACTCGTTCGTACGACCCGTCCGGCG
>JAKDLE010000188.1 GCA_030453005.1 Pseudonocardia sp.
GGCCGCCGCGCACCGGCGCGGCCAGGAACGGGCCACCGCGCAGCTCGCCGGGCTCTCCGAGGACGTCGCCACGGTGGCCGGGACCCTGGGCCTCGAATGAGCGAGCTCTCGCGGCGGAGGTTCGTCGCGGCGGCGCTCGGCACCGGCGCCGCGGCGGGCCTCACCGGATGCACGGCCGCGACCGGCCAGGTGACGCACCGCCCGCGGTTCGTGCCGTTCGCAGGCGACCACCAGGCGGGCATCACCGCGTTGCCGATCCCGGCGCAGGGCCTGCTGGCCGCGTTCTCCGTGCAGTCGGTCGGCCGGGCGGGGCTCGCCTCGCTGTTCGCCGACCTCAGCGACGAGATCCGCGGGTTGATGGCAGGCACCCCACCGCCGGTGCGCGACCCGGCGTACCCGCCCGTCGACTCCGGGATCCTCGGCGCGCAGCCCCCGCCCGACGACCTGTCGATCGTGGTGAGCGTCGGCGCCTCGCTGTTCGACGACCGGTTCGGGCTGGCCGACCGCCGCCCCACCGAGCTGGTGACGATGCCGTTCCTCGCCAACGACCGCCTCGACCCGGATCGCTCGCACGGCGACCTGCTGATCAGCCTCCAAGCCGGGCACATCGACACGCTGCAGTTCGCCCTGCGCCAGCTGATGCGCCGCACCCGCGAGCACCTGGTGCTCGCCTGGCTGGTCGAGGGCTACGGCCGCGGCGCGGGGGCGGCGAGCGCGGCGGCCACCCCGCGCAACCTTCTCGGGTTCAAGGACGGCACGGCCAACCTCGACGCGGGCGACACCGCACTGATGGACCGGCACGTGTGGGTCGGGGCCGACTCCGGGGAGCCCCGGTGGGCCGTCGGCGGGTCCTACCAGGCGGTGCGCATCATCCGGATGTTCGTCGAGTTCTGGGACCGCACACAGCTCGTCGAGCAGGAGGCCATCATCGGTCGACACAAGATCACCGGCGCGCCCCTCGGCCGCCACGGCGAGTTCGACGACCCCGGCTACGCCGACGATCCGCACGGCCTCCGGATCCCCCTGGCCGCGCACATCCGCCGGGCGAACCCCCGCACGCCGGAGACGGCCGAGAACCTGATCCTGCGGCGCGGCTTCTCCTTCACCCGCGGCTTCGACCGGGCCGGGCGGCTCGACCAGGGCCTCGCGTTCGTCAGCTACCAACACAGCCTGGCCAGCGGATTCCTCGCCGTGCAGGAACGGATCTCCGGTGAGGCGCTCGAGGAGTACGTCCAGGGCCAGGGCGGCGGGTTCTTCTTCGCCCTGCCCGGCACGGTCGACGGGAGCCGGTTCCTCGGCGACGAGCTGGTCGGCTGACGGTGACCGCGGGCGGCCGGCGGCGATGCGGCCGGTCAGGACGCGGACGGGACGGTCGACGCGGTGGCGTAGCGGTCGGTGGCGGCCCAGACCAGGCGGGCGTAGTCGCCGGAGTGGTTGTAGGTGAGCACGGCGTCCCACCAGCCCGGGCCGTCGGCGGTGTCGCGGTCGTCGGCGCAGACGTAGGCGGCGGCGCCCGCGGCGGCGTCGTCGATCTGGTGGGGGTCGCGCACGCCGTCGCCGTTGCCGTCGGCGCCGTAGCGCTCCCAGGTGGCGGGCAGGAACTGCAGCGGGCCGACCGCGCGGTCGTACACCGGGTCGTCGTCGAGGCGGCCGTCGTCGGTGTCGAGGATCTCGCGGACGCCGTCGGAGCCGTCGAGTGGCACGCCGACGATCCGCGGTCGGGGCACCCCGTCCGCATCGAGCTCGGCGCGTCCGAGCTCGCCGTGGTGGGACTCGACGCGCGCGATCCCGGCGAGCGTGGCCCAGGACAGGCCGCAGTCGGGAGTGGCGGCGCGCTGCGCGAGCTCGGCAGCGCCGTAGGCGGCCAGTGCACGGGCGGGTATCCCCGTCCGGCCCGCGACGTCGGCGGCCCACGCCTCCAGGTCGGTGTCCGCGCCGAGCGGGGCGGCCTGGGTCGCCGGGGCGCCGCGCTCGACGTCGGCGCCGACGAGGGCGTCGCCGCGCGTCCCCCGCTCGCCGATCGTCGACGACACGGCGACCAGTACGGCGACCAGCAGGCCCAGCACGGCCAGCCCGACCAGTGGCCCGACCGCGCTCGACCGGCGGGGCGGAGGTGCGGGGAAGCGGGGTGAGGTCACCGCATCCAGGCTAACCGCGCGTCACGGAGAGACTCTCAGGCGCACTACCGGGGCCAGAACTCCTGCCAGGTCGCGGCGTCGAGCGCGTGGGGGTCGTGCCCGGCGTCGCGGGCGGCGGTCTCGGCGGCGCGCACGTCGGCGGCGAAGCGGAGGGCGGCGGTGCGCAGCTCCGCCTCCGGGTCGACGCCCGCGAGCTTGGCGCGCGCGGCGAGGGCGAACAGCTGCTCGCCCACCCCGCATCCGGCGGGGAGCAGCTCGACGGGCAGGCCGGCGCGGGCCGTGCGGCCGGTGAGCTTCGCGGCCAGCGCCACCGCGGGCTGTGCGGCGGCGACACCGTCAACGCTCGACTCCCGCTGCTTCTCGGCGCGCTTGAGCTCCTCCCAGCGGTGCTCCTGGCGTTCGGCGGTGTCCACCGTCTCGGCTGTGTCCATCCCTGATGGCGCGAACACGTGCGGGTGCCGTCCCACGAGCTTCGCGACGAGATCGCCCGCCACGTCGTCGACGTCGAAGGGTGCCTCGCCCTCGGCCGCGACGCGGGCGTGGAACAGCACCTGCAGCAGGACGTCGCCGAGCTCCTCGCGGATCGCGGGGCGGTCGTCGTCCTCGACGGCCTGGTAGAGCTCGTAGCACTCCTCAACCAGGTACTGCAGCAGCGAGGCGTGGGTCTGCTCGGCGTCCCACGGGCAGCCGCCGGGCGAGCGCAGGCGGTCCATCACGGCGACGGCGTCGAGGAGGGCGGCCCCGGAGGTGACGATCACCTCCGCGCGCGGCACCTGCGGGTCGTACGCGGTGGTGAACAGCACCTGGCGGCGGTCCGGGGTGTCGGTGGACCACTCCCCCCGGCGCGTCGCCCCGAGCTCGACGAGCAGCTCGTCGGACACGGTGTGGTCGGCGTAGACGTGCTCCGCGTCGCGGAGTGCGGGCAGCGCCGCGGCCGGGAGCACCGCGTCCGCGTGCCGAGGCAGGACGACGACCGTCCACGAAGGGGCGCTCACTCGAGTGCGGGCGGTGAGACGATCACGCCCGCGGTCTCCTCGGCGCCGACCACCCCGAGCTGGATCGGGTCCCACACACCGTAGCGCGGGTTGACCTGTACCCCCAGCTCGGCGGCCAGGGGCTGCAGCAGCCGGTAGCCGATGAGCTGGAGATCGGCCTGGCTGAACCGGTCGACGGCGGACGGGCCCGTCGGCGGGAGGTCGTTGGTGCGCTCGAGGATGCGGACGACCGTCCACGGCGCACCGTCCTGGGCGGGTTGCAGCACGACCACCGAGCCCGCGGGCGTGCCGAACGCGAACGATGTGGCGAGCGCGGGGTTCTCCGCGGCACGGATCTGAGCGGCCTGGCCCTCCGGCGGGGCGTCGGCGAACACGGCGTCGGCCGCCGGGCCCCCCGCGGCCGCGATTTGAGCGGCGGCGAGCGCCTCCTCCTCGGTCGGGAAGCCGGTGAACTGCAGCGTGACGCCGAGCCGGTCGACGTACTTGGCGCCCAGCGCGGCGGCGGCGAGGTCGTCGCGGATGCGCTCGCGCTGCACCTCGGGGGTGTAGAGCGACACCTGGTCGAGCTCCTCGGCGGTGCCGATGCCGGCGAGCGCGGCGTCGACCTCCGCGTCGCTGATGGTGATGCCCTCCTCGGCGATGCGCCGGTCGAGCAGGTTCGACAGGATCGCCGCGGTGACGACCTCACGGGCCACCTGCTGCGGCCCGTAGTCCCCGCCTGCACCCTGGTTGCGCCCGGCCACGGCCTGCGCCTTCTCCGGGCTGAGCGCCGTCGTGATCTGCTCCTGCACCTGGGCGAGCGGGATCGCGTCGGAACCGATGATCACCGCCGACCCGACCTGGCTCGGGCCTGCCCCGCACCCGCTGACCACTGCGCCGAGGACCGCCACGGCCGCCACGACACGTCCCACCTGCCTGCGCACGGGCGTCACCCTCTCACGGGGCGGTGGTGGCACCCCGCCCCGCCTCCCGCCACCGGTCGTGCCTGATCGGCAAACTCGCCGCGCCGATCGGCAAACTCGCGCGGTTCAGGGGGTACCGCCCGGGCTGCCGCCTTGTGCAGGGCCTTCGGATAGAGCCGCTTCAGGCGCATCTGGCCAGAGTCGGGCAGGTGGACGTGACCGACGCGGATACCGTTGCCCGCCACCGCCACTTCGGCGACCGCGAGCAGGTCGGCGTCCTGCGCACGGTGCGTAGCCTCTCACGCTCCACCGGGCCCGCCGTCGGCGGTCGCGGCTCGGATCCGGGCGGCGCCGGTGAGTTTCTCGGCCGCCCGGGTGGGCACCCGCTACCTGAACCGCACCCGTGACGAGGAGGTCAGGATGAAGGCTGTCGTCTACCAGGAGCCTTACAAGGTCGAGGTACAGGACGTGCCCGATGCGCGGATCGAGGAACCCACCGACGTCCTGATCCGCATCACCACCACCGCCATCTGCGGCTCCGACCTGCACATGTACGAGGGTCGCACCGACGCGGAGTCCGGTCTGATCTTCGGGCACGAGAACATGGGCATCGTCGAGGAGGTGGGCAGCGGTGTCGCCAGCGTCAAGGCCGGCGACCGCGTGGTACTGCCGTTCAACATCGCGTGCGGCTTCTGCAAGAACTGCCTCG
Organism: Pseudonocardia sp.; assembly: GCA_030453005.1. Taxonomy (GTDB): domain Bacteria; phylum Actinomycetota; class Actinomycetes; order Mycobacteriales; family Pseudonocardiaceae; genus Pseudonocardia. The sequence continues at coordinate 4,745 of JAKDLE010000188.1, forward strand.
CAGGCAACACCGGGTTCTGCCTGACGGTGAACCCCGGGTTCGCAGGCGGTGCCTACGGCTACGTCTCGATGGGTCCGTACCGCGGCGGGCAGGCCGAGTACCTGCGGGTGCCGTTCGCCGACTTCAACTGCCTGAAGCTGCCCCCGGGCACCGAACACGAGAACGACTTCGCGATGCTCGCCGACATCTTCCCCACCGGCTACCACGCCGCCGAGATGGCGAAGGTCAGCCCCGGTGAGACCGTTGCGGATGGCGGCGTACTCCTCGATCCTGCGCGGCGCGTCGAAGGTGTTCGTCGTGGACAAGGTGCCGGGCCGCCTCAAGCTCGCCGAGGACATCGGCGCGATCCCGATCGACTTCAGCGCCTCCGACCCCGTCGCCCAGATCACGGACGCCACCGACGGCGACGGCACCGACAAGGGCATCGACGCGGTCGGCTACCAGGCGACGGTCGCCGAGGGCGAGGAGCAGCCGGCGATCGTGATGAACCAGCTGATCGAGACCGTCCGGTTCACCGGGATGCTCGGGACCGTCGGGCTCTACCTGCCGTCGGACCCGGGCGCGCCGAGCCCCGAGGCGGCCGAGGGCAAGCTGCTCGTCGACCTCGGGACCTTCTTCATGAAGGGCCTGCGGATGGGTACCGGCCAGGCCAACGTCAAGGCCTACAACCGGCAGCTGCGCGACCTCATCATCACCGGGCGCGCGACGCCGAGCTTCGTGGTCTCCAAGGAGCTGCCGCTCGACCAGGCCTCCGACGCCTACGCGCGCTTCGACAAGCGTGAGGAGGGCTACAGCAAGGTCGTACTGCGTCCGCACGAGCTGACGAGCGCCTGAGGCCGTCGACTCCCCGGCGGGTGTCTCCACGTTCCTGCTGGTGGGTCTACATCCTCGGCCCCGTGCTCGGTGCGGTGGCCGGCGCAGCCTTCTACCGGTTCGTGCTCTCGCACGGACCGCTCCCGAGTGAACGACGACGAAAGGAAGAACGATCATGCACGGAATCACGCTGGACCAGGCTCAGCTGGTCATCGACGCCGCCCGGCGCAAGGCGGCGGCCGAGGGCCTGCTGATGAACATCGCGGTGGTCGACGCAGGCAACAACCTCACCGCGTTCGCTCGTATGGACGGGGCGTGGCTGGGCAGCATCGACATCGCGCTGGACAAGGCCAGCACCGCCCGGGCGTTCGACATGCCCACCGAGAAGCTCGGCGAGCTGGCCCAGCCCGGCGCTCCCGCGTTCGGGATCCACACGGTGTCGGGGAGTGGGGCCAACATCGTGGTCTTCGCCGGCGGCATCCCGATCGAGGTCGACGGTCAGATCGTCGGAGCCGTCGGCGTCAGCGGTGGGCTGCCCGAGCAGGACGCCATGGTCGCGCAGGCCGGCGTCTCGGCGGTGCTCCAGCCGGCCTGACATCCGAGAGGCGGCGAGACCGTCGCGGGGGAGGATAAACGGGGGGGGGGGTTGGTCGGGCGGCAACCCCCCCGGCGGTGAAAA
>JAKDLE010000189.1 GCA_030453005.1 Pseudonocardia sp.
CGCACCGCCTACACGTGCGGCGCTCCGCTGGCGCCGGGCGCGCCGCGGCCCGGTGGCCCCTCGCGCCACGCTGCGCCGGATGGTGGCGGCGGGCGGCGAGCCGGTGCGGCCGGAGCACCGGCGCCGTGGTCGACGCCCGCGGCGCGTGGTGCTGCTGATCGACGTGTCCGGCTCGATGAACCCGTATGCCGACGCCCTACTGCGGTTCGCCCATGTCGTGTCCCACCGCGGACGCACCGACACCGAGGTCTTCTCCGTGGGCACGCGCATGACGCGCCTGACCCGGGCCATGCGTTCGCGGGATCCGGAGGCCGCCCTCGCCGCGGTCGGCCGCACGGTGCCCGACTGGGCCGGCGGCACCCGGCTGGGCGAGACGCTGCGCGTGTTCCTCGACCGCCACGGTCGCCGGGGGATGGCCCGCGGCGCGACGGTGGTCGTCTTCTCCGACGGCTGGGAACGCGGTGGGACGGCCATGTTGGCCGAACAGATGGCCCACCTGCGCCGGTTGGCCCATGCTGTGATCTGGGTGAACCCGCATGCCGGCGGCGAGGGGTACCAACCCGTGCAGTCCGGCATCGTCGCGGCGCTCCCCCATGTCGATGTGCTGCTCGCCGGACACAGCGTGGCGACGCTGCAGAAGCTGCTCACGGAGGTGCGCGATGCGTGACGTGATCGACGAACTGGACCGGCGGTACCGGGCGGGCGAGGCCGTCGGCCTCGGCACGGTCGTCGCGACGTTCAGCTCCTCCCCCCGTGACCCCGGCGCGGCCATGATCGTCGCCGAGGACGGGACGGTCACCGGCAGCGTGTCCGGCGGCTGCGTCGAGGGGGCGGTCTACGAGACCGCCCAGGAAGTACTGGGCGAGCGCACTCCCGTGCTGCAGCGGTACGGCTTCTCGGACGAGGACGCCTTCGCCGTCGGGCTGACCTGCGGGGGGATCATCGACATCTTCGTCGAACGCGTCGACACCGCCGGCTTCGCCGAACTGCGGGACGCGATCGACGCGGTACGCGACGAGGTTCCCGTCGCGATCGCGACGGTGACCGAACACCCCGACCCCGAGGTGCTCGGCCGACACATGCTGGTGTTCGAGGATTCGGTGACGGGCTCGCTCGGCTCGCAGCGCATCGACGACGCGGTCACCGACGACGCCCGCGGCCTGCTCGACAGCGGCCGCACAGGAAGCCTGCACTACGGGCCCGACGGTCAGCGGCGCGGCGAAGGCCTCTCGGTGTTCGTCAACGTCTTCCAGCCGCCGCCCCGGCTGCTCGTGTTCGGCGCCATCGACTTCGCCGCGGCCATGGCCCGTATCGGTTCATTCCTCGGCTACCGGGTGACGGTGTGCGACGCCCGCGCAGTGTTCGCCACCGCCACACGGTTTCCCGACGCCGACGAGGTTGTCGTGGACTGGCCGCACCGCTACCTGGAGGCGGAGGCCGAGGCCGGGCGGGTGGACAAGCGCACCATCGTCACCGTCCTGACCCACGACCCGAAGTTCGACGTCCCGCTGCTGGAGGTGGCCCTGCGGTTGGACCTCGCCTACGTGGGAGCGATGGGATCGCGGCGCACCCACGACGACCGGCTCGACCGGCTCCGCGAGGTCGGGATGACCGGCGCGGAGTTGGCGCGGCTCAGTTCGCCGATCGGACTCGACCTCGGTGCACGCACCCCGGAGGAGACGGCCGTCGCGATCGCGGCGGAGATCATCCAATTGCACTGGGGCGCCCCCGGCGTCCGGCTCACCCACACCACCGGCTCCATCCACGGCGCCTGACCGGGCGACACCCGGAATCACAGTCCGTTCCACGCCGCGAACAGCGTGCAGCAGCCCGGATTACCCGAATCGCTTGCCCAAACCCGCGCGGCACGGAAGAGTCTGCTGTGATACCCCTCACACGCACTTGAGCCGGGAGGTTGCATGCGCATCACGGTCGACGTCGACGGAACAAGATATTCAGACGAGGTGGAGCCCCGGATGCTGCTGGTGCACTACCTGCGCGACCAGCTCGGCAAGGTCGGTACGGTTTCCGGCTGCGACACCAGCAACTGCGGGGCGTGCACCGTCCACCTCGACGGGCGCAGCGTCAAATCCTGCTCCGTACTCGCGGTCCAGGCCGACGGCCACGAGGTGACGACGGTCGAGGGTCTCGCGCAGGACGGCACGCTGCACCCGGTCCAGGAGGCGTTCCACGAATGCCACGCGCTGCAGTGCGGCTACTGCACCCCCGGGATGATCATGCAGTCGATCGACCTGCTCGAGGAGAACCCCGATCCTGACGAGCAGCAGGTGCGCGAGGGCCTCGAAGGAAACCTGTGCCGCTGCACCGGGTATCAGAACATCGTCAAGGCCGTCCAGAGCGCCGCGGGCACCATGCGCGAGGGTTCCGCCCCGCAGGCGGGAGGTGCGCGATGACCGCCGTCGCCGAGCCCGCGTCCAGCCCCGCCGGCGAATTCGGCCGGTCACGCGCCCGCAAGGAGGACGCGCACCTGATCACCGGCCGGTCCCGATGGACCGGCAACCTCACGCTTCCGGGGATGTTGCACATGGCGGTGCTGCGCAGCCCTCTGGCGCACGCGCGCATCACCGGGATCGACGTCTCGGAGGCGAAATCGATGCCCGGCGTCGTCGCCGTCTACACCGGCGCCGACCTCGCCGAGGAACAGGGCGACCTGCCATCCGCGTGGCCGATCACGCCGGACATGAAAAAGCCCCCCGCCCCGGCGCTCGCGGTGGACACCGTCAACTTCGCCGGTGACGCCGTCGCCGTCGTCCTCGCCCGCAGCGACTACGAAGCGCACGACGCGCTCGAAGGTATCGACGTCGACTACGAGGACCTGCCGGTGGTCCTCGACCTCGAATCGGCCGCCGCGGAGGGCAGCGAGCTGGTGCACCCGGACCTCGGCACCAACGTCAGCGCGACGTGGAAGCTGGACTCCGGCGAGGCCGGCAGCGGCGGTGACGTAGAACAGGCCATCGCCGAGGCCGAGAGTTCGCCGGACGGCATCGTCGTGCGGCGCACCCTGCGCCAGCAGCGCCTGGTCCCGGCGTTCATGGAGCCGCGCGCCGTCGTCGTCGACCCCAACGCCCAGCAGGCGACCATGTGGTCGTCCACGCAGATCCCCCACATCCTCAAGCTCATGCTGGCGATGACGCTCGGGATCCCCGAGCACAAGCTCCGCGTGATCGCGCCGGATGTCGGCGGCGGCTTCGGCGGCAAGCTGCAGGTCACTCCCGAGGAAGTGCTCACGCTGCTGACCGCACGGCGCCTGGGCAAGCCGGTCAAGTACGCCGAGTCCCGCAGCGAGTCCATGCAGGCCGCGCACCACGGCCGCGCACAGCTGCAGAAGCTCACGCTCGCAGCCAAGCGCGACGGAACGGTCACCGGCATGAAGGTCGAGCTGCTCGCCGACATGGGCGCCTACATGCGCCTGCTCTCGCCTGGCATACCGGTGCTGGGCGCGTTCATGTTCAACGGCATCTACAAGATCCCCGCCTACCACTTCAGCTGTTCGCCGGTGTTCACCAGCAAGGTGCCCACCGACGCCTACCGCGGTGCCGGACGCCCCGAGGCGACGTTCGGGATCGAGCGCATGATGTCCGAGCTCGCCGCCGAGCTGGGCATCGATCCACTCGAGATCCGGGAGAAGAACTGGATCACGCACGAGGAGTTCCCGTTCAACACGGTGTCCGGCCTGACCTACGACACCGGCAACTACGAGGCGGCGACGGCCCGGGCCCGCGAACTCTTCGGCTACGACGCTCTGCGTCGCGAACAGGCCGAGCGCCGCGAACGCAAAGACCCGGTCCAACTGGGCATCGGGGTCTCCACATTCACCGAGATGTGCGGCCTGGCGCCGTCCCGGGTGCTCGGCTCGCTCGACTACGGCGCCGGCGGCTGGGAACACGCGCAGGTACGCATGCTGCCCACCGGCAAGGTGGAGGTGGTCACGGGCATATCCCCGCACGGCCAAGGCCATGTCACCGGCTTCAGCCAGGTGGTCGCGGATCGCCTGGGCGTACCGTTCGATGACGTCGAGATCATCCACGGGGACACGCAGTCCGCCCCCAAGGGCCTCGACACCTACGGCTCGCGGTCCCTCACGGTCGGCGGTGTGGCCGTCGCCCACGCGGTGGCCACGGTCATCGCGAAGGCCCGTCCCATCGCCGCGCACATGATGGAGTGCGCCGAGGACGACCTCGAGTTCACCGAGGGGCGCTTCCAGGTACGCGGCACCGAGAAGGCGGTCGGCATCACCGACGTCGCGCTGGCCGTGTTCGCCGCCCACGACATGCCCGAAGGGGTCGAGCCCAGCCTCGACTCGGACGTCACCTACGACCCGGAGAACTTCTCGTTCCCGCACGGCACACACCTGTGCGCGGTGGAAGTCGACACCGAGACCGGACGGGTCGAGTTGCGCTCGTACGTGGCCGTCGACGATGTCGGCCGGGTCGTCAACCCCATGCTCGTCGAAGGCCAGGTGCACGGCGGGCTCGCCCAGGGCATCGCGCAGGCGCTGTTCGAGGAGGCCGTCTACGACGAGTCCGGCACCCTGCTCAGCGGCTCGTTCGCCGAATACCTGATCCCGACTGCTGCGGATCTGCCCTCATTCACCACCGACCGCACCGAGACCCCCGCGACGAGCAACACGCTCGGCGTCAAGGGCGTGGGCGAGGCCGGCACGATCGCGTCGACGCCGGCGGTGGTCAACGCGGTGCTCGACGCCGTGCGCCAGTTCGGGGTGCGTGACATCGACATGCCCTGCACCCCTATGCGGGTGTGGAAGGCGATCCAGGAAGGTGCCCGATGATTCCCTCCGCTTTCGACTACGTGGCCCCCGAGACCCTCGACGACGCCGTGCGCGCGCTCGCCGACGCCGGGGACGACGCCAAGATCATCGCCGGCGGCCAAAGCCTGACCCCGGTGCTGCGGCTGCGGATGAACGACCCGTCGGTCGTCATCGATCTCGGACGGATCCCCGCATTGCGGGGCGTACGCGACGACGGTGACGCCCTGGTAATCGGGGCCATGACGACGCACCACGACATCCTGCACGAGCCCCTCGTGCGCGAGCATGCGCTGCTCATCGCCGAGGCGACCGCCACCATCGCGGACCCGCAGATCCGCCATCGCGGCACCTTCGGCGGTTCGTTGGCACATGCGGACCCGGCCGGAGATCTGCTGGCATCGGCACTCGCGCTCGGGGCGGAGATGACCATCGCGGGGCCGAACGGGAGGCGGCAGGTCGCTGCGGCGGAGTTCTTCGAGGACCTGTTCACCACGTCGCTGCAACCCGACGAGATCCTCGTGGACATCCGGGTGCCCAAGCACTCCGGGTGGACCGCGCACTACGAGAAGTTCAATCGCACCGCTCAGGCCTGGTCGATCGTCGCTGTAGCGGCGGCCGTGCGGGTCGACGGCGGCGCGATCGCCGAGGCGCGCGTGGCACTGACCAACATGGCATCAGTCCCGGTGCGGGCCCGCGGCGTCGAAGAGGCCCTGGTGGGCCGGGCCGCCGATGCCGCCACCATTCGGGATGCGGCCGAGCGCGCAGCCGAGGGGACGAGCCCGGCGGTCGACGGCAACGCCGACGCCGACTTCCGTTCGCACCTGGCCCGAGTCCTCACGTCCCGCGCGGTGACGGCGGCCGCAGGCGTGTGACGAACCGTAAAGGAGACTGCCCGTGCAGTTGGAACACTCATTCACCGTGCCCACCTCGGTCGACGCCGTGTGGGAGGCGCTCCTCGACCCCGAGCGGGTGGCACCGTGCATGCCCGGCGCCACCCTGACGGGCGTCGACGGCAAGAAGTTCACCGGCAAGGTGAAGGTCAAACTCGGCCCGGTGTCGATGCAGTACAAAGGCACGGGCGAATACGCCGACACGGATGCGGGCACGCGGACGGTGGTGATCGAAGCGTCCGGCAAGGATGCGCGTGGCAACGGCACCGCATCCGCCACCGTGACCCTCCGCCTCACCGGGGACGCGGCCAAGACGGAGGGCACCACGACGACGGACCTGACCGTCACCGGCAAGCCGGCCCAGTTCGGCCGGGGAATGATCTCGGATGTCGGCGGCAAGATCCTCGAACAGTTCGCCGCCAACCTCGCCGACGAGCTCGCTGCTCCCGACGCCGCCGGGGCCACCGAAACTGCGAAGCCGGAAAATACTTCCGGGACGAGCGGGTCGGGCACAAGCGACACTTCCGCAGCGGCCGC